>NZ_CEYDPX010000001.1:125759-252898 GCF_982804495.1 Candidatus Thiopontia autotrophica
ACCGACCAAATCGGCTAGAGCCGATTACGGTAGTGGGCGGCAGAGCCGCCTCAGCGTAGCCGATCAAGTCTACCCGTGGCTACCTGACCGCTCTGTGATCACCACAGTAGCATGCCAAGAATCATCACTGGCTGTATGGCAAGTACGGCAAACATGGTAAACATGAGAACTGCAACGGCATAGACGACCTTTTCGCCGATCGGGTCCATTATGGTATGGAATCTGTTTTTTACTATATTATGCATGATAAACTCCGTTTATTAAGTAGTTTAATAACTTTATACTGGTTAGATTGTAGACCACCACGATTTCCGCCTTATTTCCAATTATTTCAAATTGTTTCAGTCTGATTAAATGGATTCTCTGGTATGGTTGGTTGTTGTGAAGGCTCGGTTATTGAATGATTAAGATTATTACGGCCCTGGCGGGTAGTCTCGCGGTTGGCTGGGTGGCAACGGCATTTTTTCTTCCGCAGCATGCGCTGTTGATCGGAGTAGTCTCTTTTCTGGTTATCCTCTGGACCAATGAGGGGCTGCCGCTTGGGGTGGTGTCACTTCTCCCTCTGCTGCTCTTCCCGCTGTTTGAAATACTTGAATTCAAGGCAGTAACTGCCAATTATGCAAAACCGGTAATATTTCTCTTTCTGGGTGGTTTCATGATTGCGATTGCAATCAAGGAGAGTGGTCTACACAAGGTTATTGCCCATCGTATGCTGAGGATATTCCCCAATAGTGCACGGGGGATGATCTATTCACTGGCAATAACGGCAGCGCTATTAAGCTCATTTCTATCCAATACAACAATTACTCTGATGCTGTTGCCAATTGCGCTATATCTGACCGAGAACATCAGGCTCAAGATCAGGTTTCTTATAGCAACTGCATATGGGGCAAGCATTGGCGGGGTGTTGACCCCAATTGGTACTCCTCCAAACCTGATTCTGATGGGGTATCTTGAGGATATAGGGATGGCAGCTCCAACCTTTATGGAGTGGATGACGTATACATCTCCTGTGGTCTTTATGATGCTGTTGATTGTTCCTGCACTGTTGTCAATTGGTCTGGAGGGTGAGCATGTAGAGAGCCGTAGAGATGATGAGATTGCCCCGCTCAATAAAAGTCAGCGTCGCCTGGCATCAACTCTTTATGCTCTCATTGTGTTGCTGATTATAAACTCACCAATTGAGCCGTTTCATAGTGGTCTGGGGTTGAATGAAAAGATGTTGTTGTTGGGCTTTGGGGTGCTGATGTTTGCCCCCGGGATTGGGTTTCTTCAATGGAGTGACATCAAAAAGGTGCCGCTTGAGATTATCTTCCTCTTTGGTGCCGGTTTCTCCATCGCTAACGCCTTTATGTACTCCGGTATTGTGAATGAGATCACCGGTTATCTGTTGGGGATGGAGGCACTTCCATTCTGGGCGCTTATATTTGTGATCGCGCTCTTTGTAAGTTTCTCAACAGAGATAACCAGCAATACAGCCCTTATTTCGATTGTATTGCCTATATTTCATACATTTTCTCAGCAGACAGCCCTTAACGAACAGATTGTGCTAATGGTGGCAACCATTGCTGCCAGTTACGCCTTTATGCTGCCAATCGCAACTCCTCCCAATGCCATTGTCATGTCGAGCGGGGTAATAAAGATTAGAGAGATGGCCAGAATAGGCTTCGTAATCAACCTGGTCGGGGTGTTTGTGTTGTCTTTAACAGCTTATTTTTATTGGTAATGTTTGTTTGATGGCTTGATTTCAGTCAAATTCATCCAAGTAATTACTTGTCTCATGGGGATTTATTGCGGATAGTTAGTGGTAACTAATAGAGGTTACACAAGTTGCAGACAATCATGAGGCACAAGAAAATGAACAGTTCTATTCAATCAGCGGTAAAAAAATCACTCTCCACCGTGTTTGCGGGGGTAATTATTCTCTATACAGGAGCCGCGTCCCCATTCGGGTTTGATTTTGGTGACAGCTTCAACGAGGGTATGGATTTTGACAAGGGCAGTGATCTCGATATGGGAGGCTCCAAAATGAATTGGGAGACCCCAGATAACTCATTTGATACCGGTAGTACCGGGACAGGTTCCGGGTTCTCTTGGGGGAGTGGTTCACGCAATTCAGGCCCGTCCTGGGGTTTTCGCAAGACCCCACCTCCAGCATACTGGGGTTATCCCAACCCATATACGCAGCCGTATGCCCCCAGAGGATATGCGCCACGTTATATGCCGCCACCACAGTATGGTTGGCCACGAGCTCCCAGAGTGCAAAAGAGGCCCCCAGCACCTGCGGCACCAGTAACGGACAACCCAAAAGAGGGGAGTAACAGATGAAAACAGCACACATAACAAAAGCAGTTGCAATTTCCGCAGTAATTTTATCAACAATGGCAGTTGCTGCAGATGTCGCAGAGGATGCAGAGCAGAGCCAGAAGTGGCACTGTGTTGATGTAGCCAGTGCCGGGGTTCGTTGGAATAGTGATACCGACACCTATCGGGATGCCAGCTTCTTTATGATGCAGTACATCATTGAGCAGAAGGGTGATCAGCTGGTGCTGCCGAAAATGTTGGGATTTGCTGATAAATATACCTGCGGATTCAGGAACAACAGCCCGGTGTTGACCTGCAAGGATCCGGTCCATACCTTCAACATGAATGTGCAGACTGGTCGTGCCACCCATAGCAAGAATTATGGATGGATGGATCCATATTCACGTCCAGACTCCATGTTTGTCTCTGCTCTTATCTGCAGGGTTCAGTAGACAGTAACCAAAAAGAAAAAACCTCTCACCTGGATGGGTGAGAGGTTTTTTGCTGTCTGCCAGTTACCTCTAGTGCATGCTGAGATAACCAATAATTACCAGGGTCAACAGAGTTAGACCGAAGAATATCAGGATCGCTCCAAGCAGGTTGGAACCTGCCTGTATACCCTTGGGCATACGTTTCACAAGATGTTTTTCCAGTTCGCCGCTTGCCTTAAGGCGTTCGTACTCCAGCTTGTGTTCATGTTTGTACTCATCAAGTGGCACCAGTCCGGTAAAGATGGTGGTACTCATTGGGAACTTGTCTGGACGGAAGTGGACGTTGAAGAAGTGCACTGTGAACAGGAAGATGGTTGCCAGTAGCGCCTCTTCAGCATGGATAATGGTAGCTATATTGAAGACATATCCGGGCAGAATGATTGCGGTCAGTTTTGGTGCAAAGAGCATTATGCCGCTAAACCCGATGATGGCAGCACCCCAGAACGGAGCCCAGTAATCAAATTTCTGCCAGTAGGACCAGCGATCGAAGTTAGGCCTCTCTGCCATGCCGAAGAACCAGCGGAACATTGCAGTAACGTCACGCAAATCCTGCCAGTTTGGAATCATGGAAGTAGGCCCAAACCAGCGGAACGACTTGCGATTACTGAAGATGTTATAGACAACAAAAGTGAAGTGGGCCATAAATACCGACAGCCAGGTGACTGCTGCGGTACGGTGGATGATAGCCTCAACCTCTGGCCCTCCCAGCATACTTATAACGACTGGGGCCCAATCTGTATGTGAGAATAGCAGTGTGGATCCGGTCAGTGCCAGAGTCATCGTACTAAGAGCAAATAGTAGATGGATGATTCGCCACGGCAGAGTGAAGCGACGGAAGTAGACCTGTCCCTTGGCAGCAATCAGTGCTTGAGGTGGCGGCTTATACCCCTTGCCCTTTCTGCGGTCACTGTACTCTCGGTAGAACCAGAGAATCACATGGGTCCAGAAGAAGAGGAATACACCAATAATGAGCCAGTTCATGAATTTGGTGACGATATAGATATCAGGATAACGCTCGTAGTCATCCGCATTACCGTGAGCATAGAAGCCCAGGAATCCATCAGGAGCATCCTCATGACACTTGTTACAGGTCTCCAGGCGGTTGTCGAGATGAACCATTGAGGTTGGGTCATCAACCTCTTTCAATGCATGGCTGCCATGGCAGTCAAAACATTTTGCAGTATTGGTGTAACCAAGTCGGTTGACCTGTCCGTGGTAGGAGGAGACATATGTGTTCAGTGACTCCTCGTGACAGCTACCGCAGTTCTGGGTAATTGCCAGCTTCATGGAGTCCTTGTCAGGTGATTCTATGTTGTGGGTGGTATGACAGTCGGAGCATACAGCTGCATCACTGTTCCGGTTTTCCACCACCTCCTTGCCGTGAATGGAGGTCATGTAAGCATCTTTCTGCTCCTCATGACATCGGCCGCACACCTCTGGATTATTTAGGCGGTGGTCGGCACGTGCCTCACTGCCAAGGGTACCAATGTTATGGGCATCGTGGCAGTCGTGACAGGTGGCATTTGTCCTGGATTGATCGGCAATATTTGGTTGGGCGTGAACAGAGTGCATGTAACTATCAATCTGCTCCAGTACCACATTTAGTCGTTTGTACTTTGGATCAGCCTCATTCTCCTGCTCTTCCATAGTCTCGGTGTGGCACTGAATACAGCCCACTGTTATTGGCAGCTCCTCCTCATGCTCACCTTTTTTCAGGGTGATATTGGTATGGCAGCCTACACAGTTCTGTTTTCCATGAACACTGCCCTCAAATTTATCAGGATCAACATAGATGAATACCTCTGGTCCCTCCTCATCTTCACCCAGAATATACGTCTTCTCATCCTCATCAGCGTGACACTTGTTACACTTTTTATTGGGAATAAGCTTCTTGGCAACCTTTTGGCTCTCCGCCTTGTTGGATGTCTGGGCAGATGAGCCATCTGATACAGAAGCGTGGGTGGTGATAGTGAATAGCCCCAGCAGAATTGCCAGAGAGATACGTTGAATACGAGTTGATAAATTTGACACATTCCCCTCCTCGGAATAGTTAAGTGGGTGATTATCAAGTTGAAGGGGTGCTGTGTCAACTTTTCATCAAGAAGCCTGAATTAGTTACCCGCGCGCAGACGGGAATTATCTCTTTAAGCTTTTTAAGTAATTAACTCGGTCTGATAACGTTCGACCTTAATAGTATCGGTCCAGTAATTGGCTGGCAGTCCAGCCTTCTGTTTTAGGTGCTGGACAAAAAGTTCAGGAGAGGGCAACTGTTCCCAGACGGAAGGGAGAAAGGTACCGCGATACCCTCTATCAGAGAGAATAAGTCCATCTATACCGGGTCTGATCTGTCTGATCAGGTCATCTTCGGATTTGAAGTTTATTGGGGAGGCGGGAGTGAGCAGAGATATCTTTATGGCTGTCCTGATAAACTCCTCGGCTCCCAGAGGTGGAAAACGTGGATCCTGGAATGCTGCGGCAAAACTGTTTTTAACCAGATCCTCAGCCAAAGGTTGATATGCCTCGAGTGACCCTATGCAGCCGCGTAGCTGGCTCTCTATCTCCAGAGTCACAAAACATGCTCCCAACTCCTGTAGTTGGGGTGGTAGCTCTTCCAGCTTAACAGTTGAGACTCTTCCATGGTCAACTCCATACTGGATTGAGGAGTGGGCAAGCTCCAGCATGATCCTGCGGTTCTCTTTAGAGGTTTGGTTCATGTCGACTGTGCCGAAAAAAGATATGCACCGTATCCAACCACACGACTCTTGTCACCAGCAGTATCTCCCGAGTTTCTCAGATCAATGGCTGCACCCTGAAGGCCTCTCTTCCTTGCCAGATAAAGTAATCCGTTAATTGGCATCCGTCCACAGGCGTCATCGTGGTTGATTGCACTGTCATCAAGATCCTCAATGGCTTGTGAGGTCTTGCTGTCCAGCTGCTGGGCAATCTCATAGGGCTGATAGTGGCTAAGATCGGAGCTGATTATAATCACTGTTTCTGGGCCTCCCCAGAGGGCCTCCAACACCTCGGCAACATCTGTTGGGCTGGCGTTGCCAACCACCAGAGGGAGTAGTGAAAAATCACCAAGAACCTCCTGTAGAAAGGGTATATGTACCTCCAGGCTGTGTTCCGGTTGGTGCGCCTCGTCAATCATCTTAACCTGTGGCAACTCAATCACCTGTTGCAGGGCGTCTCTGTCCAGCGGAACCAATCCAAGTGGTGAGGCATAAAAATCTGCACCCGATGCAGCCAGCCCGTTAAAGGCAAGGTGGTGGGAGGGGCCAAGAAGGACAACCCTCTCCACTACCCCCTTAAGAGGGCTTAATGCACGATAGGCAGATCCGGCAACAGGCCCGGAGTATATGTAACCGGCATGAGGGGCGATAATTGCCTTCGGAATAGTGGTTGATGATTGTCCAGCATCAATAAACCCTCTCACCATGTGGCTCAACTCCACAGGGTCTGCAGGATAGAAGGTGCCGGCAACAGCAGGTTCTCTGATCACTGGTAGATACTCCTCTCCTCGTCTATAGTCACTATATCAATGTGTTCGCAGTGACTAATAGTAGTTGAAAATCTGAAAACGGCAAACTTGATGAGTGACAAGAAGATAAGCGAAGTAGCAATAGATGACTATCCAACAACATAC
Source organism: Candidatus Thiopontia autotrophica (assembly GCF_982804495.1). Classification (NCBI taxonomy): domain Bacteria; kingdom Pseudomonadati; phylum Pseudomonadota; class Gammaproteobacteria; genus Candidatus Thiopontia; species Candidatus Thiopontia autotrophica. Next base: position 132,201 of record NZ_CEYDPX010000001.1, read on the forward strand.
TGGCATCAGTTGAGTGATGGCAGAGTGCAGTGTGATCTCTGTCCGCGAGAGTGCAAGTTGAGGGATGGTCAGCGTGGACTCTGTTTTGTAAGGATGGCAAAGGGCGGAGCTGTAGTTCTGACAACCTATGGCCGTTCCAGTGGTTTTGTGATTGATCCGATAGAGAAGAAACCGCTCAACCACTTTCTGCCGGGCAGCGCAATACTCTCTTTTGGTACTGCAGGTTGCAACCTGACCTGTAAGTTTTGTCAAAATTGGGATATGAGCAAAGCACGAAAGATGGACAGGCTACAGGACTTTGCCTCACCAGAGATGATCGCAAGAGCTGCCAGCGAGTTGGGATGCAAGAGTGTTGCCTATACCTACAATGATCCGGTTATCTTTATGGAGTATGCGGTAGATGTGGCCATGGCCTGCAGGAAAAAAGGGGTGCGCTCGGTTGCAGTTACTGCGGGATACATTCACGGTGCAGCCAGGGAGGAGTTCTTCCAGGAGATGGATGCAGCGAATATCGACCTCAAGGGGTTTTCTGATGATTTTTACCACAAGCTCTGCAGTGGATCACTGCAACCGGTACTGGATACCCTGCTCTATCTCAAGGAGAAGACCACAGTCTGGTTTGAGCTGACAACACTGCTGATTCCGGGACAGAATGACTCTGCTGAAGAGCTGGATGCGATGACAAAGTGGATTGTCGACAATCTGGGGCCAGAGGTTCCGATCCACTTTACTGCCTTCCACCCCGACTACAAGATGATAGATATACCCTCTACCCCGCAAGAGACATTGACTCATGCACGTGATATCGCCAAAAGGAATGGTATCTACCACGCCTATACCGGCAACGTGCATGACAAGGCTGGAGAGAGCACATACTGTCACCACTGTGGCGAGCTCTTGATTGGCAGGGATTGGTATGAGCTTTCAGAGTGGAACCTTACCGAGAGTGGCAGGTGTAAAAAATGTAGAACACGTTGTGCCGGAGTTTTTGAAGGAGAAGCCGGTAGCTGGGGCAGCAGGCGCCTTCCCGTACAGATGGCAAATTTCAGATAGAGTGGAGAGGAGATAGTAATGCATGACAAGATTATTCAGCTGATGGACAAGGTTGTAGACCTGGAGCAGGAGCTGGAGCGTGATCTGGAAGAGAAGCAGACCGAATTCAGGTACAGGCTTGAAGAGAAGAGAATTCACTTCGAGCGCGAGATGACAGAGTCGCAGCGTCAGCTAAAGGTTGGGCTGTTTCAGTTTATCCGCAGGGCAAAATTAAGAACACTGCTCTCGGTTCCTGTTATCTACGGGCTGGCACTCCCTCTGTTGATTGTTGATATCTCGGTCACCATCTATCAATGGATCTGTTTTACCCTCTGGGGTATGGGCCGGGTTAGACGCCGTGACTACTGGTTGATGGATCGTGGACATCTTGCATACCTGAATGCCATAGAGAAGATAAATTGCTACTACTGTAGTTATGCCAATGGGTTGGCATCATATATTAGCGAGGTGGCAAGTCGTACAGAACAGTACTGGTGCCCCATAAAACATGCCAGAAGAGTTCAGCATCCTCATCCACGGTATTGGCGTTATAGCGATTTTGGTGATGCCGAAGCATATCGCTCAACTCTGGACCGTTTCCGAAAAGAGCTTGGTTGAACGAAACGTTCAATGCATTCAATGTAAAGGTTAAAAAATTGAATGATATAGGTTAACCATATCGAGTCATCAGGGTTGTCATAAAACTATTTAATATATATAAATCAGTAAGATACCAATTTTTCATACTGATGCCAGAAGTGGTACAAAAATTGCTTTATAAGATGGTATGGGGATATATGAGGAACTGGAACTGCAACACCAACAGATCAACGGGCAGATTGATCAGTTTGTTGCACAGCTAAACAGTGAGTCTGGATTTGATCCAGTTGAAATAATCCAGCAACTTGAGGAGTTCTCCAAACTCCTTTTCGCACATTTCACCCTGGAGGACAGAGTGTTCTCGCAGATGATTATCGACCAGAACTGTGTTGCTGGTCGCAAGAGCCAGATACTTGAGTCGATGGGTGACATTCAGCGTGTAATCTCTGTCTTTGTATCTCTGATCAGAAGGTGGTGGATGAAAGATGGTTCCGAGATTGATCGGGAGCAGTTTCGTGCGGAGGTGCTGGAAAATCTGGATACCATCCACGACTGTCTGCAATCGGAAGAGTCGGATATCTTTGCCTATTGTGAATCCTGTATTCGTGAGGTTGATCTCGAGGAGAGGCTGGGATACCGGACTGCCTGATCGGTGCCGGAGAGGCATCCACTTTTTGTATTGCCATACTTTTTGTGATATTATTTGCAAATAGTAATAATTCTCAAACACATCAATAAACCCGGACCATCATGGAAGCAACACTGGCATCACTAAAGCCTGGAGAGGAGGGCACCATTATTGGCATTAATGGAGAAAACCGCCTCCGCCAACGTCTGACAGAGATGGGTTTTCTAAAAGGCTCCACGATTGGGGTTGATTCCACCGCCCCGTTTGGGGATCCACGCTCCTATACAATTCGTGGATATCAGGTAAGTCTGCGTAATGCAGAGGCAGATCAGATCCTTGTCAATATTGATAAGGGGTTATGACCATGGGTCAGACAGACAAGATCATCAATGTAGCCCTTGCAGGAAATCCCAACTGTGGAAAGACCACAATCTTTAACCACCTGACGGGCGCGCGTCAACGGGTGGGAAACTTCAGCGGGGTAACAGTTACCCGTAAAGAGGGAACTGTACACCACAAGGGGTGGACCATAAATGTTATCGATCTACCCGGAACCTACTCACTCTCCTCAAAAACAGTAGAGGAGAAGGTGGCTCGTGAGTATATCCTTAATGAGTCACCTGATCTGGTGGTTGATGTTGTAGATGCCGGAAATCTGGAGAGGAACCTGTTTCTCACCACCCAGCTGATCGAGATGGACCTGCCCCGTATTATCAATCTAAATATGATTGATGAGGTTAGGGCCAAGGGGATGGAGATCGATACAGCCACCTTCTCTCAGCTTCTCGGGGCACCAACAGTAGAGACTGTTGGACGTACAGGCGAGGGCAAGGAGAAGCTGCTGGATGCGATAGTAGCTATTGCAGAAGATGGGTTCAGCTCTCGTCAGATCAGGGTTCCATACGACTCTCATGTGGAAGAGGCGATTGAGCGTACCCAGGAACATATCGCAAAACTCCACCCCGGACAGATTGAGGAGGAGCGCTCTCGCTGGCTGGCACTCAAGCTTCTGGAGGGGGACTCCGATGTGCTGGCACAGGAGCATGACCATGCAGACCTGATTGCAGCAGCAAAGAGCGAGCAGACAGAACTTGAAGATAGTCATGGCGAAGACTCCCCAACCCTGTTGGCTGATGGCCGTTACGGATTTATTCACGGTCTGGTGCAGGAGACCATGCAGCAGTCAAAACCGGTACGTGCCCAAAACATGACCCGCAGGATTGACCAGGTGCTGCTGAATCGAGCACTGGGGCTGCCACTATTTCTCTTCTTTATGTGGCTGATGTTTCAGACCACGTTTACCGTTGGCCAATACCCGATGGACTGGATTGATTCCGGAGTGGGCTGGCTCTCTGATACAACCACAGAGCTAATGCCGGAGGGGTTGATCCGCAATCTGCTGGTGGATGGAATTATTGGCGGGGTTGGTGGCATCATCATCTTCCTCCCCAATATTGTGCTGTTATTCCTGTTTATCTCATTCTTTGAGAATACCGGATATATGGCACGAGCCGCCTTTCTGATGGACCGCTTTATGCACGGTATCGGTCTCCATGGCAAAGCCTTTATCCCCCTGCTTATGGGGTTTGGTTGTAACGTGCCGGCTATTATGGCGACCCGTACCATCGAGAACCCCAGGGACAGGCTGCTCACCATCCTCATCAACCCTTTTATGAGCTGCTCGGCCCGTCTGCCGGTCTATGTACTGTTGGCCGGAATCTTCTTTGCAGAGTATGCAGGCACAGTAGTCTTTGCGCTCTACCTGGCGGGCATTCTGGTAGCCATGGGTGCCGCCTGGATGATGAAAAAGACCATGTTTCAAGGCCTCTCTGATCCGTTTGTAATGGAGCTGCCACCATATCGCCTGCCGGCAGCCCGCTCGGTTGTGATCCACATGTGGGAGAAGGCGGTAGAGTTTCTAAAAAAGGTGAGCGGTATCATTCTGGTGGGCTCTATCATTATCTGGTTCCTGCAGGCCTTTCCTCAAAACGTTGAGTTGAGCGTGGACTATGGCGCAGAGCAGCACCGTATAGAGCAGCAGATGGATGCGGGGCAGGCAAGAGAGCAGGCACTTTCCGAGCTTGCAAACAGGCAGGCGGCTGAGGAGCAGGAGAGGCGCTATCTGGGGCAGATTGGGAGAACAATCCAGCCCATATTTGAGCCCCTGGGGTTTGACTGGAAGGGGAGTATCGCCCTCCTGACCGGATTTGTGGCCAAGGAGATCGTGGTCTCTACATTTGGAGTCCTCTACAACACAGGTGATGAGGTGGATGAGGAGAGTATGAGTCTGCGTGAGGCGATGGCTGGGAGCATGGCTCCGGAGGTGGCACTTGCGTTTATGGTCTTTACCCTCCTCTATATGCCATGCCTTGCAACCATTGCGGTTATAAAAAGAGAGACCCAGTCAGTTGGCTGGACCACGTTCTCCATTGGACTGGGATTAGGTATCGCATGGGTTCTGGCATGGGTTGTGGTAAGGGTTGCGGGGTACTTTTTATGAGTGAGTTGACCACAATAGAGATCATGGTGCTGGGGGTAATCCTGATCTTTGCCCTGCGCTACTTGTGGCGATATTCAAGACGTGCCCTCGGTCTGGGCAGAGATGGCTCATCATCATCCTGTCAAGGCTGTTCTCAGGGAAAAGATTGCCCGTCAGGGCAGAATGTCTCACTGACCAATAGACAGAAAACGACTAAGAGAGGGGGTAGCAATGAGTTTTGAATCCATCAATCCATACAGCGGCGAGGTGATTGAGCAGATCCCGAATTGGGATGAACAGCAGATAGAGTCTGCACTGGCTCAGGCCGCATCCGCAGCACCAGTCTGGCAGTCCACCCCCCTGGAGCAACGTTGTGCCATTGTGCGCAAGGCTGGAGAGCTGTTGCGCAGGCGCAAGCGAGAACTTGCAGAGATGCTAACCAAAGAGATGGGCAAGCTGATAACTGAGTCCGAGGCTGAGGTAGAGAAGTGTGCCTGGGTATGTGACTACTATGCAGATGAAGGGCCAGGTTTTCTGGCGGATGAGATCATCGCAAGCGATGCTGGCAAAAGCCTGGTTGCGCACCAGCCATTGGGGACGGTATTGGCAGTAATGCCCTGGAATTTCCCGCTCTGGCAGGTTTTCCGTTTTGCCGCCCCCGCACTGGTTGCCGGTAATACCGGTCTGCTCAAGCACGCATCCAACGTACCCGGCTCTGCACATGCCATTGAGGAGGTGTTCAGAGAGGCCGGTGCGCCACAGGGGGTATTCACCTCATTGATGATTCGTGCCTCCCAGGTGGCAAAAATCATCGAGGATGATCGTGTTCACGCTGTCACCCTTACAGGGAGTGAGCCGGCGGGGCGACAGGTAGCTGCAACAGCAGGGGCAAGCCTCAAAAAGAGCGTGCTCGAGCTTGGGGGGTCCGATGCATTCATTGTGTTGGAGGATTGTGATCTGGATGCGGCGGTAAAGGTAGCAGTAGCCTCTCGTTACCTTAATAGTGGACAGAGCTGTATTGCAGCCAAACGGTTTATTGTGGTTGAGGCTGTTGCCGACCAGTTTGTCTCTCGGTTCAAACAGGCCGTGGAGGAGTTGCAGTTGGGCGACCCAATGGATCCAGCCACCACACTGGCACCAATGGCGAGAACAGATCTGCGTGATGAGCTTGATCAGCAGGTACAGAGAAGTATCGAGGCGGGGGCGGAGCCGTTGACCGGATGTAGCCCATCAGATATAACCCATGCCGGTTATGCCCCCTCAATTCTCGACCATGTAAAACCTGGAATGGCGGCTTACAGTGAAGAGTTCTTCGGGCCGGTGGCGATTGTGATTCGTGCCACAGATGAGACCGATGCAGTCCGTATTGCCAACGACAGCCCATTTGGGCTTGGAGGGAGCGTCTGGACCGAAGATCTGGAGCGTGGTGAGCGCGTGGCCCGCAAGATTCAATCAGGTGCCACCTTTGTAAACGGGATCGTCAAAAGTGATCCGCGTCTCCCCTTTGGAGGAATCAAAAATTCCGGTTACGGACGAGAGTTATCCAAACTTGGAATGCATGAGTTTGTGAACGCCAAAACCATCTGGATTGGGTAAAACTTACTCAGGCCCCTTCCACCCCAGAACCTTGTCCTCATCAAACCAGACAAAAGCATATAGCTTGGAGGTTGGATGGTAGTACCAGGTGGTGAAGATCGACTCCTCAATTCGCCCGGGCTTGCCCAGCAGGCTCTTTATTGAGCGGGATGTCATATCCTTTTTGACCCGTTGCCACAGAACATCATCCTTCCAGCGATTTTTACCGATACTATCCCTGAGCTGATCCTCCAGCTCACTGATACGATTCTCCAGCGCAGTGACCCGATCCGATATGGACGCATCATTGGCATAGGCAGATTGGTAGACAAATAGCGAACAGATTATCGCAATAACAGTTTTCATGGTTCAGTAACCTATTTTTTGGTTGTTTTGGGGGCGGGAATCGAGAATTTTGGCATTCCCGGAATATTAAGATCAAGAAGGTTTGGTCCCTCCTCAGGTGCAATCAACCCCTCGCCCTCGAGGTCATATTGGAATCCCTCAGGCAGGTTGTATTGATGCTCTATGTCCGGGGTCACCAGAGACTCTCCGGCCTGCTCCTTCTCTCTCCAGCCTAAACGATAATGCTCGCCAAGTTGTCCCTTGGCTATATTTTCCGGCAGCACCTTGATTGCTGCAACAGGTAGAGGACATGCATATTCACACTTGCCACAACCGGTGCAGGCATCGGAGTGTACAGTCGGCACGAAGATTGTGTGACGCTTGGTGCGGGCATTGTGAAAGCGTTCCAGTGATATCGCCTCATCAAGAACCGGACAGACTCGGTAACAGATATCGCAACGCAGCCCCAGCAGGTTCAGACAGGTCTCTTGATCAACCAGAACTGCAACCCCCATGCGCGAGGTATTGATATCAGCCAGGCCTCTATCCAGTGCCCCGGTAGGACAATTCTGGATGCAGTAGATCTCCTCGCACATCTCGCACGGCTTGTCGCGAGCGATAAAGTATGGAGTACCTAGAGCCACCTCTTCCTGTAGCTCTGCCAGATGGAGGATCTCATAGGGACAATCCTGAACACAGAGACCACAGCGGATACAGGAGCCCAGAAACTCATTCTCGGGAAGTGCACCAGGTGGACGCAGCGCATAGGCCGGCATTGAGCTCGCCTGCTTGCCGAACAGGCCAATCGTAGCACCAGCAACAGAGAGCCCACCAACCATCTTTCCACTGTCGGTGAGGAACTGCCTGCGGTCTACCTTCTTCTTGCTCATGGCTGGCTCAGGTTCGGTTAAGAGGCCTCTGCAATCTCCGTCTCATCGTGAATATATACAGGGTTAACAATAATAACACCATCAATTGACTCAATTTCGGTGATGCTATCTGTCATGGTATTGGCGTCACGCCCCTCCAGAGTGATGGCAAGTTTTCCTGCAGCATCCTCGGCATGAATCTCCAGACCATCAATGGCGTTGAGTTGTGATTTAACCGACTCCATCATCTCTGGTCTGAGTCTGATTGCAACTCCCGAAATTTGTATAACTGTATCTTCCACTATCTGCCTCCTTTCCCTTGTTTTATATGTTTAGTTTATCCTGATTATACCGTCAGCATAAAAAAACCGCTTGGATCATGCAAGATCCAAGCGGCTATTTCTACTCAATAGCTACTCTCTAGCCATTAGCGTCTTGCACTGGTTGAGAATTCATTTACAACCAGCGGATCCACCCGGTATTGAGGGGCATGACACTGATTACAGAAGAATCTTGCTCCAGAGAGGTGGTTAAGAGTGTTGCCGGCACGATCTACATAGTGGCTACGGCCAATCTTGGTGGCCTCCTCCTCTTTGTAGTTCGCATCACTATGACAATCCATACACTCGTTCTCTTTTACAGAGATTGAATAGTCTTTGTGAGGCATTACCGGGGGCTGCTCTTTCCAGGTTCGTGCAAAAGGATCAGCATCCTTAAAGCGGTTTTTCCTGGTAGGAATTGCCGAATCGGCATTGATATCACTGCCTCCACGCAGGGAGGTGACATCGCCAGCCACAACAACAGAACTTCCACCTAGCAGTGCAGCCAGAGAAGCACCCAATACAAACATCATGATATTACGCTTTTTCATTGGTATCTCCTCCTTAGGCCTTAGTCACTTTAACAGCGGTCTTCTTAAAGTCCGTCTCTTTGGAGAGAGGGTCGGTTGCATCAAGAACCAGCTTGTTTACCAGACGACGCGCATCAAACCATGGAACAAATATCAGCCCCTCTGGCATCTTGTTACGTCCTCGAGTGGAGACGCGCGCTTTCATGCTGCCGCGACGGGATGTAACCATTGCTGCTGCACCATCATGTAGTCCTGCCGCCTTGGCATCCTTTGGATGCATATAGATCAATGCATCAGGTACTGCACGGTAGAGCTCAGGAACACGCTGAGTCATTGAGCCAGAGTGCCAGTGCTCGAGTACACGACCAGTAGTCATCCACAGTGGGAACTCTGCATCCGGAGACTCCGCAGGTGGCTCGTAAGGGCAACAGAAGATGTTGGCCTTGCCATCCGGTTTTCCATAGAAGTAGACATCACCCTTGGCAACCGTTGGGTTTGACTTTCTAACCAGTGGGTCAAACCCTTCACGATAGCGCCAAAGGGTCTCCTTGCCATCGATTACCGGCCAGCGCATGCCGCGCGTCTTGTGATACTGGGTATATTCACCAAGCTCATGCCCCTTCTTTGGGCCATTTAGACCAAACAGGCGATACTCTTCATAGAGCCCCTTCTGTGGGTAGAAACCGAAGTGGAACGCCTCTTCGTTATCAAACCCTCTCTCCAGATCCTCCAGGCCATACTTGTTGACCTGTCCATTACCATAGAGCACATCAAACAGGGTCTTGCCCTTGAACTCTGGGTTGGCCGCAACGTGCGCCTCTCCCCACGCCTCTTCGGTAGTGAAGTGCTTGGAGAACTCCATCAACTGCCAGAGATCTGACTTGGCACCCTCTACAGGTGGAACCTGCTGACGCCACGCCTGAGAGCGACGCTCTGCATTACCATATACACCCTCCTTCTCAATCCACATTGCAGTAGGAAGGATCAGGTCAGATGCCATTGCGGTAATAGTTGGGTATGGATCCGAGGTGACAATAAAGTTCTTTGGATTACGATACCCAGGCATGGTCTCATCATTAAGATTTGGTGCCGCCTGAACGTTGTTGTTACACATTACCCAGTAGGCATTCAGCTTGCCATCCTTGAGTTTGCGATTTTGTAGTACCGCATGGTATCCAGGTTTGCCAGGGATAGTTCCTGCAGGAATCTTCCAGGTCTTCTCGGTAAAGTCACGGTGTGGTTTCTTCATCACCACCAGGTCTGCAGGCAGACGGTGGGCGAAGGTTCCAACCTCACGTGCGGTACCACAGGCAGAAGGCTGTCCAGTCAGAGAGAATGGCCCATTGCCAGGCTCGGAGATCTTGCCGGTCAGCAGATGCAGGTTATACATCAGGTGGTTCATCCAGACACCACGTACATGCTGGTTGGTTCCCATGGTCCAGAGAGAGACGATCTTCTTGCTTGGGTCAGCATAGAGATCAGCCAGTGCCTTCAGGTTCTCTGCAGGGACACCAGACATCTCGACGGCCTTCTCCAGGGTGTACTCGGCAACAAATGCCTTGTACTCATCAAAGGTCATTGGCTTGGAGCCAACCTGAGCCTTGCGTGGAGAGCTGTTTTTTGCACTCTTCTCACGAGGATCATTTGGGCGCAGCCCATAACCGATATCGGTATTGGCGAGACGTATATTTGTATGTTTCTTTACAAAATTATGGTCTACAGCGCCACTCTGGATAATGTGGTTTGCAATATAGTTACCAATCACCAGGTCAGTTTGTGGCTCGAAGATCAGTACATTGTCTGCAAGGTCACAGCTACGGTGGGTATAGGTAGAGAGAACATGTACCGATGAGTTTTTCTTGGTCAGGCGTGTATCAGTGATACGCGACCAGAGGATGGGGTGCATCTCCGACATATTGGAGCCCCAGAGTACAAAGTTCTCACCATGCTCAAAATCATCATAGCAGCCCATGGGCTCATCGGAGCCGAAGGTACGCATGAATGCACCTACCGCAGATGCCATACAGTGGCGTGCGTTAGGGTCAATATTGTTTGAACGGAAACCAGCCTTGTAAAGTTTGGATGCAGCATAACCCTCAAGAACAGTCCACTGACCCGAACCAAACATTCCAACAGTGGATTTGCCATCACCACGAGCGTGGTCATTGGCCATCGCCGTTTTCCACTTCTTGGCCATGATGTCGAATGCATCATCCCAGCTCACTGGGGTAAACTCACCATTCTTGTCGTACTTGCCATCAGTCTGGCGCAACAGAGGGGTGGTTAGACGGTCTCTGCCGTACATGATCTTGGAGAGGAAGTACCCCTTGATACAGTTCAACCCTCTGTTGACTGGTGCGTCCGGGTCACCCTGCGTAGCTACCAGCTTGCCGTTTTTGGTACCAACCAGAATACTACAGCCAGTGCCGCAGAAGCGACATGGGGCCTTGTCCCAGCGGATACCGTCAGAATCGTAGCCATCTTTTGCCTGGGTTACAACGGGGATACCGCTAATACCAACAGCAGTAGCCGCCGCGGCCACAGCATTGGATTTGATAAACTCTCTTCTAGAGATTCCCATAGATACTTCTCCTCACTATTTACGTTTTAATTCTAAATTATAGAACCGTATCTTTAGGGAGAGTTTGTTCACCGTCCCCTCCCCAGGTACGGTTTTTCCTAGATATAACCTACTACTATAGTTGGTTATATCCACATAAAAACATGTGAAAGGTGTTTATCTCAAAAAACAATAGCTACGTCAACAAGTATCATGGTTTGTTAATTGATCTACATCAATTGGTTCAACCATAGCTGTCCCTGCATTTGTACTCCACCATACTCTATTAATAATTTATCTAAGTGTAGCTGTTACGTAGCTGTCAGCCTATTCAACAATATCATTTAAGATTTAAGATAGTTGACAGTTTTTGTTTGTCTGATACTTTTAGTCAGTGGAGATAACTCGTTATGGGGGTTTTTTGGTCTCTGTAATGTAAAAGCGTAGTTGAGGAGGGTTAAGAAATGGTAGCAGCAAGATATGATATGAATAGATTTACCGAGCTTGGAGAGATACTCAGAGAGTTCAGGCTGGATGCGCAGATTTTGCCTGATGAACAGCAGGTAGAGATCTCTGACAAATATGGCAATCGCATCAAAAAGAGGTTTTCAGAGCTGCTGATGGGGAAGGAGGGGTGTGTGGTCTGCGTACGCAAGATTGCCGACCATTTTGAAAAGTTGGCTTTCCGCAGTATGCGCGGTGCCGGGAATTGAGAGAGCGGGGCAGGTTACTTGGGGACAATTCAGAGGTTCCCTAAATCTTTACTGTGAAAATAATTACCCCCACAAAAACATAGGTATCCCTGCCCTCAGATTAATCTGAAGGCGGACTTTACCCTGCCGCAGTTTGATGCAGTTTACGTTGTCTGAGGCTGAGCCAGTTGAGGCAAATAGCCAAATTCCCATAACTTCTTCATCCAGCGAGATAATGGTCCGTTTATGGCCTCTGCGTATGACAAGTCCTTGATATTTGACTTTGAACTGACTCGTGGTTCTACTGGCGGCATTGGCCACCTCACATAAAGAGTGTCGAAGGGATCGATTCCCTTTGCGCGTTTTTCCGCTTTTTCTTTTTCCGGCACTTTCGTTATTACCGGGACAGAGGCCTGCCCATGAAGCGAACTGCTGAATATTCCCAAACTGGGACATGTCGGTGCCGATCTCGATCAATATAGCCGTTGCTGACCAGCGGTCTACTCCGGGAAGCGTCTGTAGCAGTTGCCATGGCAGCTTTCAGCGTTATGAGCTGCTGTTGATTGCGCTTCTGTTTGGTTTGATGCAGATGGTAATCAGCACCCTTTGGCTACGATATTTTCTCTATGGCTCCCTAGAGTGGGCATGGCGATCCTTGGTCAGGATTGAGTTTCAACGGATACGACTGTCGAGTGCGTATCCATGAAAATTTGGTTGCTATGTTGTGAATCGGTTCAAAAGTGGATCTTGTTTAGACTCTGTCACTAGACAATAGACTGTCTATCGTCGGTTTTGAGTTTCCGGAAAATGGCTGTAAAAAAGTGTTGACAAGAATCCATTTTGGACTGAAAATCGCGCCCCCTTTCGACTTGATAGAAGGTTTTATGTTTTTCTAGGCCGTGCGTTGCCCTCTCTGTGAAGTGCTTCGCATCAGTAACAATTTGCACTTTGTTTTGGAGGAGCTTGCACAATGGAGACAGCCGTTTCTATTGGTCAGTATGACCTTAAAAGCACCGATCTTTTCCCTGCAACCGGAGAGGAGATCAATTCCGCCATCTGGCCCACCCACAATCAGCAGGGTGAGACTGAGCATCTGCTCGACCATTTTATTACCCGCAACGGCATCACCTTTGCCGGCACTCACCTGATTCTGGATCTGTGGAAGGCCTCGAATCTGGATGATTTGAACCTGATGGAGCAGACCTTGCGAGAGGCGGTTGATCTATGTGGAGCCACACTGCTCCATATCCATCTCCATCACTTCACCCCCAGTGGTGGGATCTCCGGAGTGGCCGTTCTGGCAGAGTCCCATATCAGCGTCCATACCTGGCCAGAGAAGGGGTATGCAGCCTTCGATGTCTTTATGTGTGGAGACGCCCGCCCGGAGTTGTCGATCGAGGTGTTCAAACGCACCTTCAACCCGACCCATATCAATATCCATGAGCATCTGCGCGGGGCTTGCGGCCAATGAGCAATCAACACACCTTTGAAGAGACCCTCTACGACAGCTACTGGCAAGGCTTTGAGGTGGGTGAGGTCTATTTTGAGCACGGCACTGGCCAGCAGCAGTTGAAGATTTTCCACAACCCCCGTTTCGGACGGGTGATGGTGCTCGATGGGGTGGTGCAGACCACCGAGGCGGATGAGTTCATCTACCATGAGATGCTGGCCCATGTGCCGCTGCTGGCACACGGCAATGCCAAACGAGTACTGATCATCGGTGGTGGTGATGGGGGGATATTGCGGGAGGTGTGTCGTCATCAGAGCATTGAGCAGATTACCCAGGTGGAGATTGACCGTGCTGTGGTTGAGATGAGTATTGAGCACCTGCCGAACCACTCCGCCGGGGCTTTTGATGACCCACGCTTTGAGCTGGTGATCGATGATGGGATGAACTACGCCAGCAACAGTGATCGGCAGTTTGATGTGATCATCTCCGACTCCACCGATCCGATTGGACCGGGAGAGAGCCTCTTTACCCAGGACTTCTACAGTGCCTGTAAGGCACGTCTGGCCCCAGGCGGTATTCTGGTGACCCAGAACGGGGTCGCCTTCATGCAGCTGGATGAGGTGCAGGATACGGCACGTCGTCTGCGATCACTATTTGCCGACAGCACTTTCTACAGTGCGGCAGTGCCGACCTATGTGGGGGGGATCATGACCTTTGCCTGGGCCACCGATAACACGGCACTGCGCAGTGTGGATCTGACTACACTGCAGACCCGCTTTGAACAGGCGGGGATCGAGACCCGCTACTACAATCCTGCGATCCATCAGGCTGCGTTTGCTCTGCCGCAGTATCTGCAGAAAGCGATTGCTGAGGCACTGGATGAGGAGTGATTTGATGAACGATAATATCGTACCGCTCTATCCTTGGAGCAGTCTGCCCGCTTCAGAGCAGGAGGCGCAGTATCGTCAGCTGGTTACCCGGTATGGTTCTCCACTGTTTGTGGTGGATGAGGCCCAACTGCGTCGACAGGTTCGTCAGCTATCCGCTGCACTGCCTGGAGTAGAGTTGTTCTATGCGATCAAGGCGCTGCCTCGCGCTGAGGTGATCGCTGCACTGGTCTCCGAAGGGGTTGGTCTCGATATCGCCAGCAGTGGTGAGGTGGCACTGGCGCGCCAGAGTGGACTATCTCCTCGTGCCACCATCCATACCCACCCCATCAAGAAGGATAGTGAGATCCGTGCTGCGCTACGCTACGGCACTACCACCTTTGTGGTCGACAACAGAGAGGAGCTGAGGAAGTTCCGGCGCTACCACAACCGGGTCGGTCTGCTGATCCGTATACGTTTCCAGGGTAAGAGTGCGGTGGTCGACCTCTCCAGCAAATTTGGTTGCTCCCCGGAGGAGGCAGTGGAGTTGTTGCAGTTGGCGCGCCGCAAGGGGATTCGCATCAAGGGTTTCTCTTTCCATGTTGGCTCTCAATCGGGGCAGCCCGATAGCCATGTGGCAGCCATTGAGACCACCCATGCACTGATGGAGCGGGCGTGGGCAATGGGATTTAACGAGATCAACCTGCTCGATATGGGCGGCGGGTTCCCGGTGGAGTACCGGCATGCTGTACCGGAGATCGAGGATTTCTGTGCGCCGATTCGTCAGGCACTCGACAAGTTGCCACAGCGTGTACGCAAGGTTGCCGAGCCGGGCCGTTATCTGGTGGCCCCGGCAGTCTCCGTCATCACCTCGGTGGTGGGCAAGAGTGAGCGTGATGGCCGCCCCTGGTACTACCTGGATGATGGGGTCTACGGCTCCTGGAGTGGCAAATTGTTTGACCATGCCGACTATCCGGTCGAGGTGTTCCGTGAAGGGCCGCATCGTGAAAGTGTATTGGCGGGCCCTACCTGTGACAGTATCGATGTGGTAGAGCAGGCGATTGAGCTGCCGAAGATGGAGCTGGGAGACCTGGTGGTAGGGCATCAGATGGGGGCCTATACTGCAGCTTCAGCAACCGATTTTAATGCGTTATCCCGTGCTAAGATTGTAGTGGTTAATAGTCGGCGGAGTGAGGGGTTAGCGCACAAGAGGGGGGGAATTCAGGTTTAATCTCTTTTAACAGCAAACGGGCTATCCACTTGACGCGAGTCACAACTTCTCCATCACTATCAATGCCGTGTACCTGGAAAACATCTTTTGCCAAATCCAAACCTATTACGTTAATCTCTTTCATGGATACCGTCCTCTCTATTTAGTTGATGTGTAACAACCCAACTATGGCACTTTGATGCCGATTAAGGGAGGGCGGTGTCCATTCCATCTGAAAAAGCGTAATGGAATGGGGGTTTGGGGGAAGGGCTCAACAGGTGTTGTTGTAACATACTGAACCATAACCCTTCCCCCATAGAATAATTTGTAAGGGAGATCTGATTGGGTCACGAAGTGACTTAATCAGAGCTTTCTTAACGGCTCTCTCGGGAGAGCAACATACTGAGTTCTATCCAAACCGTTCCGTAGTTTGATAATCTCTGACGATGGAATCAATAGCTCTCTATCTCCTGGTTGGTGCTTTTGCAGGTCTCTTGGCCGGCCTCCTCGGAGTAGGCGGTGGCCTGGTTATTGTGCCGTTTCTGTTATGGATCTTTCAGCAGCAGCTGGGTTCATCTCCATGGTTGATGCATCTGGCCATCGGCACCTCATTGGCAACCATTGTCATCACCTCTATCTCCTCAGTCTCTGCCCACGACAGGAGAGGGGCAGTGCGCTGGGATCTGTTCTGGTTATTGGTTCCAGGGATAGTTCTGGGTGGATGGTTCGGAGCACAGTTTGCAAAACAGGTTAACAGTGACTCTCTGCGTATATTTTTTGCCCTGTTTGAGCTTCTGGTGGCGATTCAGATGGGGTTCAATCTTGGACCAAGAGTCCATGGAGAGATCCCCGGGAGAATATTGAATGGCCTGGCAGGAGTTGTAATTGGTGCGATTTCGGCGCTGGTGGGAATTGGTGGCGGAACCATGACTGTACCCTGGTTGGTATGGCATCGGGTGAAGATACATCAGGCCGTGGGAACCTCGGCAGCAGTTGGATTGCCTATTGCGGTGGCTGGCGGAGTCGGATTTATCTGGTCTGGGTTGGGGGTTGACGGGCTACCAATATGGAGCAGCGGCTTTATCTACTGGCCCGCATTTTTTGGGATTATCGTTATGAGTGCCTTTGCTGCTCCAGTTGGTGCAAGGTTGGCACATCGACTGCCGGCAGAGAGGCTAAAGCAGCTGTTTGCACTCTTTCTACTGTTTCTATCGATTAGAATGTTTGTGTCGTAGGTGGTTTAGGGTCCCTATCCGCCTGTCATATTCATGAAACGAACAGTCTGCCCCTTGCCCTCGTTGAACTCGTGGCGTTCCGGTTTTAGGGTCAGCGCCTCGTGGATTGCATCCTTGATCTCATCATCGCTGGCACCACCTCGTAGCAGTGGTCGTAACTCATACTTATCATCCTGTCCCAGACACATATAGAGAGTGCCATCGGTAGAGAGGCGCAGTCTGTTGCAGGTCTCGCAGAAATGTTGAGAGATCGGGGTGATGAAACCAAAGTGCATATCCGTATCTTTAATCCTGAAATAACGGGCTGGCCCCGCTCCCGGCATAACGCTTGGGACCAGATCAAAGCGCTGTTCCAGCTCCTCGCGGATCACCTCGAGATCAAGGTAGTGAGAGTCCTTGGCACGACATCCGGTATCACCAATAGGCATGGTCTCGATAAAACGGAGGGTAAAGTCATGTTTGAGACAGAACTCAACCATATCACCGAGCTCATCATCATTTACCCCTTTCATCGCAACCGCATTTATCTTGATGGGGGTAAAGCCAGCCGCCTTGGAGGCTAACAGACCAGCAATTACTTTGCTCAGTTTGCCCCCGCCGGTAATCTCCTGGAATTTTTTCGGGTTGAGGCTGTCAAGGCTGACATTGATACGGCTGATACCGGCATCTTTAAGCGGCTGGGCAAATTTCTCCATGCTTACACAGTTGGTACTCATGGAGAGATCATCAATTTCGCGTAGCGACGAAAGCCGTCTACTGAGCTCGACAATGCCCTTGCGAACCAGGGGTTCCCCACCAGTCATCCGTATCCGGCTGACTCCCAGCTCGCCAAATATCCTGACTACCCGTTCAATCTCGTCAAAGGTGAGCCAGTCAGCGGGTGCCTCATAGTCATCAAACCCCTGTGGCATACAGTAGACGCAACGCAGGTCACAGCGGTCGGTTACCGAGAGACGGAGGTAATCGACTCTTCTGCCAAATGGGTCTGTGAGTTCTGCTTTCATGGTTTAGTGGGCGGAGGTATCTGCTCCAGGTTTAAGCTGCCCATGTTGTGCGTCCATGGGGTTCTCTCCGCCATGAAGCTGCTCCATATTGTTATTATCTTTTGCCGCCTCAATCTTCTTTCTGATGGCAACCTTATAATCTCTGACCATTTTTGTGACTTTATCTCCAGGTTTCAGAGAAAGCGCCTGATTCAGCATCTCGTCTGCATACTCCAGGGCACCAGAGTGTTCATACATAAATGCCAGGGAGATAAAGAGCTTAGGATCCTCGGGAGCGAGGGTGATTGCATTCTGCAGGGTACGGATACCGTTGGAGTAATCCTGTTGTAGCAGGTAGACCCCCATTAGTTTGCGGTGTGCCTCCAGAGATTTTGGATCGTTTTCGATAACCCCGGTCAGGATATCTACAGCCTGCCCAAGCAGTTCGGCCCTTTTCAGAGAGTCCATATTCATCGGCAGAGCCTTGCTATAGAGCTGTTTTGCCTCGTCTAGTCCGGCATCGACCATGCTGTTGTCGGCAGAAGCTGCCTGGCTCTGTGAGAGTGCCAGGGTTAGTGCGATGGCAGTTGATGCCATAACTGAATAAACTTTTTTCACGATTCTCCTCCTTGTTGAGAAATTGTCTTTGGATAACTTTTTATGTGGATCGGGGAGTCTATACCTAACGTTGGGTAGAGGTAAAGTAAGATTCCAGTAGTTCTGCAATTTCACTCTCGCCCCCCATCTCGGCGTACTGTAGTGGAGTGATTCCAAGATCATCCTGCAGTGCGGGGTCGGCACCCCATCCCAACAGCAGTTTTACTGCATCTATCTGACCATTGGCGACCGCCTTCTGTAGTGGGGTAATGCCATATTCACTGCGTCGGTTGATATCGGCACCGGCATCCAGAAGTTTCTGAATCACATCCAGATGGCCGCTCTGTGCTGCCTTGTGGAGTGCAGTCTCCCCTGGTCTGGAGGTGATATCAACCTCGCTACCTGCGTTCAGTAACAGAGAGACTATCTCTCTGTACCCATGATATGCGGCCCGGTGTAGCGGGGTCTCTCCAGAGCGAGTCAGGGGGTAGAGGGGGGCTGCCGCCTGCAGCAGTTTTTTGACCTGTCTGATCTCGCCCTGATTGGCAGCATCGAGCAGGGTGGGGCTAGCCTGACTTAATAGAGGCATGAACAGCAGTATTAATCCTTGCGCCAGGATTAATGGCAGGGCAATTTTTTTCATTATTGTGATCACTTTAGCAAGGATTCATATCTTGTTTGCAGTTGGTAAGTGGTGAGAGAATAGCATAGTGAGAAGTCAGACAATTGCCTACCAGATAAAAGATAGCCTCTATCTCAGTATTACCGACCGTTGCACCCTGGTTTGTGACTTCTGTCCCAAGACCCAGGGGGTGATGAAGGTTCACGAGTTTGATCTTACAGTCGACCACCGTCCGGAGGTTGAGGAGGTGATAGGGGCGATTGGTGATCCATCACGCTACAGTCAGGTGGTATTCTGCGGTTTTGGGGAGCCGACACTGCGGCTCAGGCTTCTGCTTGAGGTTGCCGGGTGGATAAAGCAGCATGGTGGGCAGACCAGAATCAATACAGATGGGCTGGCCAGTCTGGTCCATAAACGCAATGTGATACCGGAGATGGTGGGGGTTATTGATGAGCTCTCGGTCTCAATGAATGGACAGAACAGAGAGGTCTATAATCGGCACTGCCAGCCCCAGCTGGGGGGCGCCTTTGAGGCAATGCTGGATTTTCTGCGGAGAGCAAGTGGGAAGATTCCATTGGTGACCGCAACTGCTATAGATGGATTGGAGGGGGTTGATATAGAGGCGTGTCAACAACTGGCACAGGAGTGTGGGGTTGGGTTTCGGGCACGGGCACTTGATGTTGTTGGATAGTGACGAGATTTGGGGTTAATCAGGTGGCTCTTTAGTACGGTTAGGATAACTTGTGAGGGACGGGACGGTTTTAATGTTTAAGTTTTTAAAAAACAGAGATGATAAAAAAAAACAGGGGCAGGGTGGCCGTGGGGTGAGTCGTACCCAGTTTCTGCGTGGTGATGTGAGTGGAAGAAAACGTCCCATCCGTCCACCCTGGGCACTGGATGAGTTTGAGTTTACCGAGATCTGTAGCCGCTGTGGAAAGTGTGTAGAGGCCTGCCCAGAGAAAATCCTGGTCGAGGGTGGGAGCAGATTCCCGATTGTGGAGTTCAAGCGGGGAGAGTGCACCTTCTGTGAGGAGTGTGTGACCTGTTGTGAGCCGAAGGCGCTACAGTTTGCCTCGGATGAGGATCATGGGGAGCCGTGGGGGCTGGAGGTTCGGGTTAGTCACACCTGTATTGCCCAGAAGGGGGTGGTCTGCCAGATCTGCGGGGATCAGTGTCTGCAGCGGGTTTTTCGTTTCCGTCCACGCATTGGGGGAAAGGTACAGATGGAGATGGATATGGAGAGATGCACTGGATGTGGTGCATGTATTGCCCCCTGCCCGGTTGATGCGTTAACGTTACACCACAGGCAACCTGTAACAGAAGAGAGCAGAGGAGAAAACCGTAATGGCACGTGATTCTATAGGCAAGGCAGCAGTTGAGGAGAAGGGGTGGATCCGTTCTCACAAGTGGCTGGTAATGAGACGAATCTCCCAGCTCTCCATTATTGCCCTGTTTCTGGTTGGGTCAGCAACAACTCTGAACGCCCTGGATGAGTGGGGAGAGCCGGTTCGTATAATCAAGGGTAACCTGGTCTCCAGTCTGGTGCTGGATACAGTCCCCCTGACAGATCCATTTGTCTACCTGCAGACGCTGTTTGCCGGCCACGCCTTTGAGACCACAGCACTGATCGGGGCGCTGATTGTGGTGCTCTTCTATCTGGCAGTTGGTGGTCGGGTCTACTGTTCATGGGTCTGCCCGATGAATATGGTTACCGATGCGGCAGCCTGGTTGAGACGTAAACTGGGACTTAAAAAGAGGTGTGAGCTCTCACCCAATATTCGCTTCTGGGTGCTCGGGATGGTTATGGTTATGTCACTGCTTAGCGGTACTCTGCTCTGGGAGCTGGTCAACCCTGTAACCCTGTTACAGCGCAGCATACTCTACGGGTTTGGTATTGGCTGGGTTGCTGTGGGCGGGATATTTCTCTATGACCTCCTCTGGAGTCGCAACGGCTGGTGTGGGCATATCTGTCCCATGGGCGCATTCTATAGTCTGCTTGGAAAGTTAAGTCTGGTACGGGTGAGAGCGGCAGATCGTGAGGCATGCAATGACTGTATGGACTGTTTCGCAGTGTGCCCCGAGCCCCAGGTGCTCCGTATACCGCTTAAAGGAGAGGATGGCACCTCTAATATAGTTAACTACTCGCAATGTACAAATTGTGGACGCTGTGTGGATGTCTGTGGCCCTGACGTTTTCCGTTTCGGTGGCCGTTTCGGCGACAACATGAGGTGATAAATTGACTAAAATCAATAAATGACCTGGTGATTTGTCCTGCATCAAATTAGTTGTTATTTTTTTCTATATAACACTTGAATACCCATCCCCGGTAGAGTTACCATCGCCGTTACTCGCGTTGAGAGGAGGAGTCGCTTCGAAGAGTAATACCAAGACCCTCCCCCCGGAACGAGTATATAGATATCTATGTTCAACAATAAAATGGGAGGAAACATTATATGTTCCTAAGAGTACTAACCGGTGCCCTGCTCCTGCTTGGTGTGACTACAGTGAATGCTGCAGTCAGTGAGATTCCGAATGTTATGTCGGATGAGACCAAAGAGTGTGTAGCGTGCCATAAGAAGAATAACCCAGGTCTGGTTCAGATGTGGGGTGCAAGTAAGCACTACGGTGCCAACGTAGGTTGTTACGAGTGTCACGCGGCAGATTCTAGTGACGTTGATGCATTCATCCATGACGAGAAGAAGGTTAAGAAACATATCTCTATTATCGTTTCTCCAGCCGACTGTGCTAACTGTCATGAGAATGAGGCACGAGAGATGGCTAAATCTCACCATGCGACAGCAGGTGATATTATGGGGTCACTCGATAACCTTCTCGCAGAGGTGGTTGAAGGTGATAGCGGTATGATCACTGAAGGCTTCCCTGGTGGTGTCTCTGCAGCGGCAGTAAATGGTTGCTGGCAGTGTCATGGTTCTCAGGTCAAGGTTCTTGAAGATGGTTCACTGGATGCGGCCACATGGCCTAACACCGGTATTGGCCGAATCAACCCTGATGGCTCCAAGGGTACCTGTGCGGCGTGTCACTCACGTCACCAGTTCTCTGCAGCGCAGGCGCGTCAGCCTGAGAACTGCGGTAAGTGTCATATGGGTCCAGACCATCCTCAGATGGAAATCTTCAACGAGTCCAAGCATGGTATCGCCTATCGTGCTAACCGCGAGAAGATGAACATGGACGGCTCCAAGTGGGTTGTGGGTGAGGACTACTATGTAGCACCGACCTGTGCCACTTGTCATATGAGTGCGACTCGTAAAGAGCCTATTACTCACGATGTGGGCGACCGTATCAGCTGGACCAACCGTCCTCCTGTATCCAAGCGTATGAAGAACTGGGAAGATCGTCGCGACAAGATGTATACCGTATGTCTATCCTGTCATGAAGAGGGTTGGGTTGATAACTTCTATATTCAGTATGAAGGGTTGATCAATCTCTATAACCGCAAGTATGGCATACCTGGTAAGCGTCTGATGAAGGCGGCCAAGCCTCTGATGAAAGGACCTAAGTTCTCTCATAAGCTTGACTTCGTATGGTTCGAGCTGTGGCACCATGAGGGACGTCGTGCCCGTATGGCTGCTTCCATGCAGGGTCCAGATATCACTCACTGGGAAGGTACTTACGATCTTGGTAAGAACTTCTACACCGAGATGGTACCTGAGCTGAGGGAGCTGATCGAGCAGGGTGAGCACGGTGATGCTGCAGACCAGAAGGCTGCACACCACCTGAAGGCTGAGCTAGATGCTGTTCTGAATTCAACAGAGCACAAGTGGTTCCTTGGCAAGATGAGCCCAGAAGATGCCGCTAAGCGTAAAGCACGCCAGGCTGCATTCAAGGCGCAACGTGCTAAGAGACTAGAGCACTAAGCAGTACGCTTAAGTCTCGTTCTTAGAACGGAAAAAACCTCCACCCTTTACGGGGTGGAGGTTTTTTTTATCTGTAATCGTTATGGCTTGACTGTACGGGAATCCGTCTAAGGAAGCTTGGGCTAGCTTGAGAACCCCTCTTTTATGCCCCAGACAATCAGCTCGTTACGGGTGTTGAGGCCAAGTTTTTTGAGGATATGCTTTGCATGTACCTTGGCGGTCCAGACCGAGATACCGAGGCGATCTCCTACATCCTGATTTGAGAGGCCATCGGCGATTAGTGTAAGCACCTCTCTCTCGCGACGAGTAAGGTTGATGTCGAGCCTGTTGTTTTTGTCAGGTTTTGCCTGGGCCAGTATCTTCGATACCTCGGGGCTGACTATGGTTACTCCGTTCATCACCTGGATAAGGTGCTCTACAATCATCTCCGGATCTGTGTTTTTCAGCAGATAGCCATCTGCATTGTTGCGGAAGGCCTGAATGATGTTTTGCGGGTTGTCGGATACCGTGAGGATGACAACCATTATCTCCGGCCACTGTTTTTTGATCTTTTTCAGTGTGGTGAGTCCGTCCATATTGCTCATGTTGAGATCCAGCAGTACCATGTCTGGCTGACGCTCCTTGATAAGCTTTATTCCTTCGGCACCACCATCAGCCTCACCTGCCAGTTCGATTCCATCATGTAGCTCCAGGAGTTGGATAATCCCTTTGCGTATAAGGGGGTGGTCATCTATAAGTAACAGGGAGATTTTGTCTGATTCGCTCATGGTCTTCTCTTTGGTTGGTTCTCTTTTTATAGTATTGGTTCTGAGTATGTCACATCTTGTTGACAGGTTACAGTTTGCTCTGTTGTGGCAGGGATGGGGTGAAGCTTAGTCGAACCTCGGTGCCGCCATGAGGGTGAGCCTGGATGGTAAGGCTGCCATTGATGTTGAGGGCACGCTCCTCCATGTTGTTTAGCCCAAAGTGGTTGGTTCTGTGTGGGTTTTCCGTGATTCCAACTCCGTCATCACGGACTGTAAGCATGATCTCACCGCTCTCTTTGTCCTCTTTCAGTAGAATGGATCCATGTTTTGCACCAGCATGTTTGATGATGTTTGCAACGGCCTCCTGAATAATCTGGATTAGACATGTCTCCTCGTTATGGGAGAAAGAGAATTCTGGAATCTGGTTGTTAAACTCCAGCTCTGTTGTGCTCCGTCCCCTCTGTTTTTCAATAATTTTATCAACCGAGGCCTCAATTCCCTCCTGGTTGGTTTTGATTCTGAAGGTGGATATCAGTTCCCGCAGTTGTCTGTCCATCAGGCCGTTGGTATCACGCAGCTCATTAATTATGGGGCTGAGATGGTCATGAGACGCGCCCTGTTTGATCAGTGCATTTATACGGCCGATCTGGATATTAAGGTAGAAGATGGATTGGGCGAGGGAGTCATGGAGCTCCTGTGCAATGGTGTTGCGCTCCTCCATAAGGGTGATCCGGTTGGATTCATCGATTAGTGACTGGGTCTTCTCCGTAATCTTCTCCTCCAGCTCGGTATAGGTGGCGGAGAGGTCAGAGTTCATCATATTGAAGGCCTTGGCGAGCTCACCCAGCTCGTCGTTACGTATGTATTTTGACTGTCTGGAGAAGTCACGTCTGCGCACCTGTTCAGATATCTGCAGTAGATCCTTGAGGGGGACAAGAATTCTGTAGTAGAGCAGGATGGGGGCAGCCAGAATGGTGAGTAGCAGTAATGGCAGTGATATAAATTCTATGTTGCGCAACAGCTGAATTCTATCCTCGGTCTGCTCCTCTATCAGGCTTACCATGTTATTGATATCAAAAACAAACTCATCAATTTTGGAGAGATAGGTCTGCTGGTATGAGTCATGTATTTTCGCTTTGGTTGGCTCGATGGTGACCTGCTTCGGTTTTATGTCAAGCAGTGCCGCATAGCTCAGCAGTAGTGGTTTGATATCCTCATCCCACTGCCACCGCACCGATCTGTATAGGGCGTGCAGTGGGGTCTCATATCCGCCCCCTTTTGGAAGAGGTCGCGGCTGTGGGATCGATTGCTGTAGGGATGGGCTGTTAAGTTTTGAGTCAAAACGACGGATCAGGCCACGTATTTTGGTCGAGGTGGGGTTGTCCTTGCGCTGATCCCGCATCATCTGGGTTGCAATCTTGTAGGAGAGCATGCGCAGGGCGCCGGAGGTGTTGATGGTGGTTGCCGCACCCTGGATGGTCTGGGTAATAAATGCTGAGCTGCCGATTCCGATTACCGCCAGTAGACTGATTAGGCCAATGATTATCCCTGTCTGCTTAAGGAGTGAGAAGCGGGGTTTTGAGTGCATGGATGAGACTGTACCGAGTAACAGTGGAGATGTGAAGGGGAGAAAGTTATCACTCAAGCTAGCTATTGATAATTTAATCAATTGTTTGCTATAGTCACAGGGCTGACTAAGGTTCAGCCAATAAAAATTAGCTTTTAATCAAAGGAGATAGTCATGAAAAAACTAATTGTCGGGTTCGTCGCTATGGCGTTTGCTGCCTCTAGTGCATTTGCATTTATGAGTGGAGACGATAACCAGTCTGGTGCTGGTACAGGTTCTGCTGATGGTGCAATGGATGGCAAGGCACGTGGTGCGGGCAAGGGTTCTGGTGATGCCGAGGGTAACTTCAGCATGTCCATTAACGCATCTGGCAAGGGCGCTTCCAGCATGGAGGCCGATGCTGATGCTGCCGAGAATGCGCGTCTTCACGGTAGTGGTGATGCCAGGGGTGACAGTACTCCTGCGTACCCACCACGCTAGATCCCGGTTAGCTGAAAACAGGGCCCCGGCTTCATGTTGTGAGGTTGGGGTTTTTTTATGCAAGGAGCCCTGCTTTTATCTCTTCTGTTGGTTGCGCCATCTCTCTTTGGTGAGACCCCCGGGCGTGACACCTACATCTTCTCTGTGCCATTCAGCTCAAATCTACAGAGTGATGGCGGGTTGGCAGGTGATAGCCGTATCCCGATGATCCTTATGTTTTCGGCTGATGACTGTCCATACTGTGTGGTAATGGAGTCTGACCACCTGGTTCCGTTACTTAGAAACAGTGAATATGACGGCCTGGTACTGATCCGAAAGATTCATCTTGGTGACACCGAGAAAATAGTGGGTTTTTCAGGAGAGAAGATGACCTCGGCAGGCGTGGGCAGTAGTTATGGGGTATGGCTGACCCCGACCCTGCTGTTTCTTGACCGTAAGGGGGTGGAGATTCAGCAGCGGATAATAGGGCTTGGGGTGCGTGATTTTGTAAATGGAGAGATTGATGAGTCTATCATGGCTGCCATTGAGGTATTGAGCGAGTGACTTATTCAAGTAATCTGTAGACAATTATGGTGATTTTGTTTAAAGTCTGACGTTCATGTTGCACGGTCTGGTTATGAATGGCAGCAGAATAATAAGGTTGATATTTTTTATAAAAAGGAGGAGAAATCCATGAAAAGAAGATTGTTTATGAAGGGAACCCTGGCAGGCAGTGCAGTTGCTGCTGCTCTGGGTGCAGGGCTTCTGACACCTCGCACAGTATTGGCAGCATGGCCAAAGGCTGCAATGGAGTCAAGCGATGCTGGTGATACAGGAACACCCAGCAATACTGTAAAGATCAAGGCCCCTGAGGTTGCCGAGAATGGTGCCGTGGTGCCGGTCGAGGTTAATGCTACTGGAGTTGACGGTATTATCGAGAGTATCAGTATTGTTGCGGCAGCCAATGGCCGCCCGATTGCTGGCGTCTATCACCTGGGAGAGGGGGCAGTTCCATTTGTCTCTACCAGAATCAAGATGGGTAAGACTGGTGATGTTTATGGTGTTGTCAAGACTGCATCAGGAACAATCAGCAATAAGACCCAGGTCAAGGTAACTGCTGGTGGATGCGGTTAGTAATTCACCCCTAGAACATATATAACGAGGATAAGAAAATGGCAAAGAAAGCAGTAAAGCTGAGAGCTAAATCAAAGAAGGGTGTAATTGATGTCAAATGTCTATTGACCCACCCCATGGAGACTGGACTTAGAAAGGACAAGAAGACAGGAAATGTTATTCCTGAACACTTTATCCAGACCGTGGTTGCAGAGAAGAATGGCGTTGCATTCATGAACGCCGATATCAACACTACAGTCTCAAAAAACCCATACCTTCGTATCAAGGTTGCAGGTGAGAAGGGTGACAAGATCACCGTAACCTGGACCGATAACAAGGGCGCTACCGGTACAGGTACCAAGGCCTCAAAGTAAGGGATCAGACCTCTCCTCTCTCTCCTTTTTGGGTGGAGAAATGTGGGAAGATAGCACCGATACCGCTCTTCGACGGTATCGGTGTTTTTTTATGGGTTTTGCATTATTGTAATTTAGATAATGCTAGAATACCGGCAACTATTGTTGTGAACAGAGGAGGGTGTGGCAGGTAGTGGATAAGAGACCAGGGGTTACAGCCACAACGGTGATGGTTTTCGCGGGTGCGGGAATGGCACTGTTTATGGCGAGCATGGGGTGGAACATGCACCGAATGACGAGTGCTGTTTTGCAGATGGGGAGCGATGTAAACAGTATGTCAACTGATATGCGAGAGATGCGTGTCCGCATGGCTACCATGGCAAAGAGTATGGAGCAGGGGCAGGCGGTGATGTCTGCTGATTTTGCTCTGGTACGTCAGGGTATGCAGTCGATGACCGGAAATATCGGCAACATGAGCAAGGATATGCATCAGCTCAACGTTAACATCAACTCCATGTCCGGCAAGATTGAGGGGATGTCCGAGAATATCGCTCTGATGTCGAACAGTATTGTAGATATGAGTGGGGATATTGGTTATATGCAGGGTTCGATGGCAACAATGGACCAGAACATGGGACGTATGGCCTACGACATCAATAAGTTCACCAAGCCTGAAAAACTGATGATGCCGTTTATGCGGTAAGCTGACGCTGAACAAAAAAACCGGCATACACATTGAGTGGATGCCGGCCATGTCGCTGTAAAACCCTCTCTGGTTAAGGGAGAACTATCGTAAACCAGGAGTCATAAAGGGTTATAGCTACGATCTGCTACGCAATAGCCTGGCGTGTCCGGGGCAGAATAGATCCCGGACCAGCAAGATTATTCTGGATGTCTCGTTATGGGTAAGGGAGTAGTAGCTGTGTTGTTGACTGCGCCTTACCTGCACAAGATTGGCACCTTTCAGGGCATCAAGATGTTGCGAGATGTTTGATTGAGAGCTGCCAACCTCGGCAAGTATCTCGTTCACATTCATCTCGTTATCAATCAACAGACAGAGAATTTTCATTCTGATTGGGTGTGCCATCGCTGCCATCACCCTGGATACGGTCTTTGCTGAGGTGCGATCCTCAAGCAGTTCACCTGCTGTTACCTCCATAACTCCTCCTACATGAAATTATTGAGTGGCAATGATGTCACAACTGTAGTGCGGTTTATATTCCTAGATATGGGTATTTTCTGTGCCCGTTCCTGCCTGTTTTCTGGATCCTCCACCCCGCTTGCGCGGGGGTGACGGTGTAAGCAAGATATTTTGGTCATAATTGGAGCGTTATCTTGTTTGACAATGGGTTACACGCTGTGTAGAGTTCTTCGACCCACTTGGAGGAGTGTCCCTCGAGATGGACTTCGAGGAGGGAGAGGAGGAGTTAGTAACGCCGGACATCAGGATGATGTCTGGCGTTTTTTTATCGATCTTCTAATCAGATACCATTAATTGGAATATAATGCGTCACTGATATTTAATGCAAGCTTGATTGGCCTATAGTATAGTAAAAAGGTCAAGTATTTATTTGGGCAGTTTTCCAGGAGCAGTTAGATGGCTTACAGTGATAAGGTGATGGACCATTACGAAAACCCAAGAAATGTTGGGGTGATGAATAAGGATGCAGATGATGTCGGTACCGGTATGGTGGGTGCACCGGCCTGTGGCGATGTGATGAAGTTGCAGATTCAGGTAAACCAGGATGGTGTGATAGAGGATGCAAAATTCAAGACTTATGGCTGTGGTTCTGCAATTGCCTCCAGTTCACTGGTGACTGAGTGGGTCAAGGGCAAGACTCTGGATGAGGCCCAGCAGATCAAGAATTCAGATATTGCCGAGGAGTTGGCGCTGCCGCCGGTAAAGGTGCACTGTTCTGTGCTGGCTGAGGATGCAATCAAGGCTGCAGTTGAGGATTATCAGTCCAAGCAGGATAAGGGGTAACTTCCTGGAGGTTCATGGCAGTTGGCGTCCTCTTCTTTTGGGGGCCCATTGACTTATTGATTGTATTATCTGTTGGTATGGCATTTTATCTATAGCACCAAACATTTCGGTTGCCATCTCTATCAGTGTTGCTATATCTGTAGTTTCATCCTCCCTGGATGTGCACTGTTGCAGACCATTTAGCCCTCCGCACTGAATTCTTAACTCCATATTGCTGGTAATCTGTTTTGGTATTCTGGTTACTCCAAGGGCGAAGTGGCTCTGGTGGTGGAGCTGAGAAGATAGTTGTGCGCAGAGTTGTTGGGTTGAGGGCTGGGTGCACTGTACTCCGTGGCGCTCTGAAATATGGAATGTTTCACTGAATTTACAGCGGGAATGTCCATTCAAAATGGCCTTGGCAAAAGGGCATGGGAAAGATTTTGTCATCAATATGGGTGCTATAGTTGAGTAAAAAAGTTGGTTAAACGGAGTGTAGCAGAGGTTGGTTGATGTGTCAGGTTGCTTATTGTAACTAGATGATATTTAACAGCTAAAATAAAAACAGCAGTTTTTTTTGGCGCTGTTTTTCAGCTCTAATATCAGCCTATCATAAAATTATCTTTAACCAATAAGTGAAGCTTATATCAAAAGAAGATTTACCTGCTTGAACGGTGTAGCGGAAACAGTAGAGTTGCACGGTCGAAAATTCAAATGGAAAGGATAACGATGTCAAATCTAGTCAGACCACATGGTGGCGGTGAGTTGAAATCACTATTGCTTGAGGGCACAGCCCTTGAGGATGAGAAGGCGCGTGCAGAGACACTTCCAAAAATCACTATTACCTCGCGTGAGGCTGGTGATATCTATATGATGGGTATCGGTGGATTTACTCCACTGGATGGTTTTATGAACCATGCCGATTGGAAGGGTGTTTGTGATTCATACACTATGGAGAGCGGCCTGTTCTGGCCTATTCCGGTAACTCTATCTACTGATAGTGCCACAGCAGATACTACCCATGAGGGTTCTGATGTTGCGCTGGTTGATGGTGAGAGTGGAGATGTTGTTGCAACCATGACAGTTACCGAGAAGTACGGTATCGATAAAGAGCATGAGTGCATGTCGGTTTACAAGACTACTGATCTGGAGCATCCAGGTGTACAGATGGTGATGGATCAGGGTGAGGTTAATCTTGCCGGTCCAATCAAGGTGCTCTCTCTGGGCGGTTTCCCCGAGACTTATGGTGATCAGTTCATGACACCTGAGCAGACCCGTGCCCTGTTCGAGTCAAAGGGGTGGAATACCATTGCTGCATTCCAGACCCGTAACCCGATGCACCGTTCCCATGAGTATCTTGCAAAGATTGCAGTAGAGACTCTGGATGGTGTGCTGGTTCACTCTACACTCGGTAAGCTGAAGAAGGGTGATATTCCTGCAGAGGTTCGCTCTGAGGCGATTCAGACTCTTATTGATAACTATTTTGTTCCAAACAGTGTGGTTCAGGCAGGCTATCCACTGGATATGCGTTTTGCCGGTCCTCGTGAGGCGCTGCTACATGCTGTTTTCCGTCAGAACTATGGCTGTTCTCATCTGATTGTTGGTCGTGATCACGCTGGTGTCGGTGATTATTATGGCCCATTTGATGCGCAGTCCATCTTTGACGAGATTCCAGAGAATGCTCTGGAGACCAAGCCACTGAAGATCGACTGGACCTTCTGGTGTAATGCCTGTGACGGCATGGCATCAATGAAGACCTGTCCTCATGGCAAGGATGATCGTATTCTGTTGTCTGGCACCAAGGTGCGCAAGATGTTGTCCGAAGGTGAGGCTCTACCTGCTACCTTCAGCCGTCCAGAGGTTGCCAAGGTGCTTCAGGACTACTACGCAACTCTTAGTGATGATGAGAATGTGAAGATTGAGATGAAGGGGCACTCTGCCCAGTAAGTTGTTTTTGATGGTTGTTAATGTTTATTTTTGTTGTTGAATTTTAAAAGGAAAATACTATGTTAAGTAATACCCCTATCCAGTCACTAGTGGATGCAGGCATCACATATGCGTCAATGCAGACGTATGTAATGGTGATGGTTGCGCTCGTTATTGTTATGACTGTGCTGGACATGATGCATAAGAAGAGTGCTCAATACTTCTTCGAGAAAGCTGCAAAAGAGAAGCAGAATGCCACAAAAACTGCTCCTGCAGCCTCTATTCTGGTCAAGACCATTGTTACCGATGTAGCACTCTCTGGAGAGTTCTGTAACCAGACTCGCAGACTTGTACATCTGCTGACTATGTATGGTTTTATCTCATTCAATGTAGCTACTGCAATGATGATTTTTGGTGATAATGCTGCCGATTCAACATTGAATCTGTTCTGGCACCTGGGCGCTATCAGTCTGTTTGTAGGTAGCTGGTGGTTCTGGTTTGTATTCAAGGTAGATGTTGCTGCCGAGGGTAATACATGGACAAATATCGAGATTAGAAGAGATATGTTCAGCCTCTCACTGATGGCTACATCAACTACAGCTCTGGTCTGGTCTTTAACTGGTGGCGGCACCGGAGTCTGGTTTATCCTGGTGATCCTCTCTACAGCTTCACTATTCGGTGGGGTTTACTGGTCCAAGTTCTCTCATATGTTCTTCAAGCCTGCTGCAGCTTATAACAAGCGTACAGTTCATGCTGATGGTTCTAATGAGAATCTGCCCGAGATACCTGATCTGGCATCTGCTGAACTACACGCAAGATTCCCTGATATCCCTGAGTATATGGGTAAGAACCCTGGCTATATGGGGCTTGGCATCAAGAATGAAGAGCCAAAGCATTACTGATTTATAAGATTAATCTAGACAAAAAGGAAAGATTATGCCTACTTTTGTATATATGACTCGTTGTGATGGTTGCGGTCACTGTGTTGATATCTGCCCATCCGACATTATGCACATCGATGATAAATATCGTCGTGCCTATAACATTGAGCCCAACATGTGTTGGGAGTGCTACTCATGCGTGAAGGCCTGTCCTCACCATGCAATCGATGTCCGTGGTTATGCCGACTTTGCCCCTCTGGGTCACTCGGTACGTGTGGACCGTGATGAGGAGAAGGGCGTTATCGCCTGGCGCATTAAATCACGTAGTGGAGAGATGGATCTGAATCTGTTGGCACCAATTACGACCAAGCCATGGCGTGAGACAATTCCTCAGCTGGCTGATGTTCCTGCACCAAGTCAGGAGCAGCGTGATGACAACCAGCGCCTATATAATGAACCAAAATATATTCGTCTCGATGAAGGTAGTTTACACACCCTCGAGTCCAATGGTCTGGAAATGAAAGAAGGGGTGTACTACTAATGGCTTATAAAACTATCGTAGAAGATAATATCGATGTCCTGGTTGCTGGTGCAGGTCTCGGTGGAACTGGTGCAGCATGGGAGGCACGCTTCTGGGGCCAGGACAAGAAGATTGTTGTTGCCGAGAAGGCAAACATTAACCGTTCTGGTGCAGTTGCACAGGGTCTCTATGCAATTAACTGCTATATGGGAACCCGTTTCGGTGAGAATAATCCGGAAGATCATGTTCGTTATGCCCGTATCGACCTGATGGGCATGGTTCGTGAGGACCTTGCCTTTGATATGGCACGTCATGTTGACTCTGCAGTACATCAGTTTGAGGAGTGGGGCATGCCAATCATGCGTGACCCGAAGACTGGCGCCTATCTGCGTGAAGGACGCTGGCAGATCATGATTCATGGTGAGTCCTACAAGCCACTTGTGGCTGAGGCTGCCAAGAAGTCTGCCGACAAGGTGTTCAACCGTATCTGTGTTACCCATCTGCTGATGGATGAGAGTAAAGAGAATCGTGTTGCTGGTGCTGTTGGTTTCAACGTACGTACTGGTAACTATCACGTATTCAAGTCCAAGACTGTAGTCGTTGGTGCTGGTGGTGCATCCAATATCTTTAAGCCACGTTCTGTTGGTGAGGGTGCTGGTCGTGTATGGTACGCACCTTGGTCTTCTGGTTCTGCTTATGGTCTGATGATTCAGGCTGGTGCCAAGATGACTCAGATGGAAAACCGTATCGTACTTGCTCGATTCAAGGATGGTTATGGTCCTGTTGGTGCATACTTCCTGCATCTTAAGACTTACACTCAGAACTGTAATGGTGAAGAGTATGAGTCCAAGTGGTTCCCTGATCTGCAGAAGATGGTAGGCAAGGAGTATCTGGATCCAGAAGCGTCACACGCAACTCATCGTCCTATTCCAACCTGTCTGCGTAACCATGCACTGATCAATGAGATCAATGCAGGACGTGGCCCAATTCACATGGTAACCATGCACTCATTCCAGGATCCGCATCTTGAGGAGATCGGTTGGCACAACTTCCTCGGCATGACTGTTGGTCAGGCTGTACTTTGGGCTGCGACTGACGTCAATCCAAAGTATGAGAATCCTGAGCTGACAACCTCCGAGCCATACGTTATGGGTTCACATGCTACCGGTTGTGGTGCATGGTGTTCTGGTCCTGAGGATGTATCTCCTGATGAGTACTTCTGGGGCTACAACCGTATGACCACAGTTGAAGGTCTGTTTGGTGCTGGTGATGCTGTTGGTGGTACTCCACATGCATTCTCTTCTGGCTCATTCACAGAGGGTCGTCTGGCTGCCAAGGCTGCCTGTAAGTACATCGATGATGGCAAGGCTGATGGAATCGTAGTTTCCGAGAAGCAGATCAGTGACCGCAAGGAAGATATCTATAAGCCAATGGAGCACTATAAGGTTTATCGTAACGATATCGTTGCTGGTTCAGTTAACCCTAACTACATCAACCCACGCCAGGGTCTTGATCGTCTGCAGAAGATGATGGATGAGTACGCTGGTGGTGCATCTGTTAACTACATGACCAATGATAAGCTGTTGAACATTGGTCTGAAGAAGATGAAGATCCTGGAAGAGGATCTTGAGAAGATTGCTGCAGAGGATATCCACGAGTTGCTACGTGCCTGGGAGCTGAAGCATCGTATGCTTGCCTCTGAGTCTGTTATGCAGCACACCCTGTTCCGTAAGGAGACACGCTGGCCTGGTTACTACTACCGTGGTGATGCCATGAAGGTAGATGACAAGAACTGGCATGTTCTGACAGTATCTCGTCGTGATCCGAAGACTGGTGCATATACTATGGAGAAAGCTCCACTGTATCACCTGGTTGGAGATATCGAGGATAAGGCTCTTGCAGATATAAAGTCTGGAGAGAGCTAGTCTGATCCTTGTTGGATCGGTTCAATAAAGGATCAACATTCGAATGTGTAAATGTTCGTCTGTTGATCTTTTTTATTGGACCTGTTCGAGGATAGTTTGATTATAAAGTGGGAAATTCAGGATTTTTGAATGAATATTATCGACAATAGTGACGAGGAGATTCTGGAAGCTGGCCTTCCCATGTGGCATGACTTGATTAAGTATTCCAATGAAGGTGAGTACGGCATGTTTACCCGCCACTTCTCTTATGAGCTCTTGCAGGGTCTCAATGAGATAGAGGTTGGAAAGCAGTTTGCCAAGAGTCAACTGGCAAGAAACCTCTCAGAGGAGTCAGACTACCTGGGGATGATCCGTCGTGGCGAACATGTCACTGTTCTGTTCCGGGTGCGAAGCACCGAGAAGGATGGAGAGTGGCTCGGTAGAATGGTGCTGGGTTACGAAAAGGATGATGTAAAAATCTTTAGCGCCTCCATTTTCTAGTGGTGTAGAACGTTATGAGTGAGACTGTTCAGGAAAATAAGCTGGTTGAACTGACCTACCAGGTTTTGGATCAGAAGAGCGGTGCAGAATTGACTGCTGTGGAATTTCCCGTCGGTTATGTTCATGGACGCAACGAGATTCTCTCTGGCCCCATTATGGAGGCATTGGAGGGGCGCTCTAGTGGTGAGGTCATTGAGGTGCCAATTGAAGGTGACTTGCTCTATGGTGAACGTGATGAGTCCCTGGTGATTACCGATCATCTGGAGAATGTGCCGGAAGATTACCGTGAGGTTGGCACCACCATTATCATGGAGAATGATAAAGGGGAGACAAAAAACTTTCTGGTGACCCGGGTTGATGAGAAGAGTGTGACCATTGATGGCAATAATCCACTTTGTGGCCGGGATCTTCTCTTTAAGCTCGAGATTCTCACTGTGCGTGATGCGACAGAGGAGGAGATCGAACTGGGTGGCCCGATTGAGCCTGAGCCAGAAATTGAGAATATGGTAGAATTGACCGAGTAACAGAACGGTACCTTAAGGTGTTATAAGTTGTGCCAGTTTAATGATAGAGGATTTTTTTTATAACAATTCAAGATGGTTTGAAGCTGCAATCCCTTGTGGTGGCCATCCTGTGTTTTTTAGACAAGAGGTGATTTATGAGCGAAGAAAAAACAAAACCAACTGTCCCTACGGGGCATAGCCGTTTCCTGACAACCCGCCAGAAAGAGCCAACCGAGCAGGGCTTTGTTGGTTATGAGACCATCTGGGAGTCATTCCAGACAGAGGTCCCATACGAGACTCCAAAAACTCCGTAACACCGTTTACAGAGTACAAATAAAAGAGCCCAGCTCAGTGAGCTGGGCTTTTTTTGTCTTGAGATCTGATTGGGTCACGAAGTGACTTAGTTAATCGGGTTGAAGGGTATATAGTTTTCGTTTAGGGACAACTCCGCGAACCCCGCCCTTGGGATTTTCTACATCACCTTTATAGCGTGGAATAACGTGGATATGAAGGTGAGGGACTGATTGGCCAGCAGACTCGCCTACATTGATGCCGATATTGTAGCCATCTGGATTGTACTTTTCGTCAACTATTTTTTTCCCCTGAGCTACGAGTGACCATAGATCTTCACGCTCCTCATCACCTATCTCAAAGTAATCTGGAAAGTGGCGGTAGGGTATAACCAGAAAATGGCCATCATTGACGGGGTGGCGATCCAGTGCTGCAAAACCGTATTTTCCTTCGATCAAGATACGTCGGTTGGGGCTGGCATTGCAAAAACGGCACTCTTCATCACTCATCTTGGTTGTTGTAGTCATTTTGTTATTTTCAGGCCTATATTAGAGGGGCGTAATTCTCTTTGAATCAGACAAGATTTGCAATCTCCGCAGGCTCCTTTGTGGGCTCCTTACTCCACTACTGTGTTACGTAGCTGCTCGGCAGCCTGCTCGGGACTAATGGTGTTTACAAAGAGTCCTGACCCCAACTCAAATCCGGTAGGGATACTGGTGCGGGGAACGATCTCAAGATGCCAGTGGAAGCTTGCGTGACAGCTCTCACAATCTTCATTGTGAGGAATGGAGTGGAGGAAGTAGTTGTACTGTACCCCGCCCAGAACTGCATCCAGTCGCTGCATGGTCCGTTTTACAATTTTTGCAAAGTCTGCCAGCTCTTCTGCGGAGGTGTTCAGGTAATCGCTTTGATGAACCAGTGGCAGAATATGGACTTCCCACTCGAAGCGGCTGGCAAATGGCTTGATGGCAATAAAGTGGTCTGATCTGTCGACTACATACTGCCCTACATTTATTTTTCTGCGAACCTCGCCTGAGTGACGGTCATATATTGTGGTCTCGAAGGTAAGGGCCTCATCAATCAGGGTGCAGAATATGCATTGATGATATTTTTGGTAGTGAGCGGCACTGTTTATCACCTCATCATGGACATTCTGTGGCACCACCGGCATTGCAATAATCTGGCTGTGGGTGTGGCGAATACTGGCGCCGGCAGCTGGGCCGTAGTTTTTGAAAACCAGCACAAAACGGATTCGATTGCTCTCATAGAGCTCACGCATTCGATCCTGATAGGCGGTAAAGAGCATGGTTAGATGCTCTTCACTCATATCGTTGACTACTGCCCCATGGTTGTTGTGGTCAATCATCACCTCATGGTGACCGTACCCCTCGATGGCAGATTGGAGGCCAAAATTAAGGTTTGCCTGAGTCTCATCACTGGCCTTTCCGAGTACTGGAAACAGATTTTCCACGACACGAATCTCCCATTCATCCTCATTGGGGTATGTGGCTATTGCAGGAGGAGTTCTCTCCTCATTTCCACTGCAGAATGGACAGCTCTCTACATGGCTGCGGGTATCTCGCGGGGCCTGTTCCTCCTCTGTTACAGGACGCATACTGCGGGCGGTTGCCACCAGTACGGATTCACTAGGGACAATCGGGTTTATGCGGATTTCACGAATCTGTCCTTTGTCATCTGGGTTGGTGCTCATAAGAGTTGTATTCCGTTGTATTAGAGGAGGCTTAATTATGGACTGATTCGTCATTTACTGTCGATCCATTTTTTCCATGGTGATAAGGTCTGTTGGATGAATCTTACGTTAACTGCAACTGCCAGACAGGCTCGATATCTCCGGGATCGGTGGGGCGATGACCAGTTGCAGAGAGGAGTCGCTGTATGGGAAACCCCAGCTATCCTGTCTGTGTCGGCCTGGATAAGAGAGCAGTGGGATCGGCAACTACAGAGAGGGGCTGATCTTCCACATCTGTTATCTGCCGAGCAGGAACGGGTGGTTTGGCGCCAGACAATTCCGCATGAGCTGTTGGGGGAGGAGTCGTTTCTGCGTAAGGGGGATCTGGTTGAGCATGCGATAGTGGCTAACCAGATATTTAACCGCTGGAGAGAGAGAGGCGCTGGGCTCCCCATAGATTCACATGTTGACGAGCAGGAGCTTTTCCGGCGCTGGCAGTTACAGTTTAAGGAGTATTGTGAACGCCATGATTTGTTGGAGCATGCACGTATTGCAGAGTGGTTAAGAGAGCTGCTGTTTGATGGGGGCATGGAGATATTGCCAGAGACTGTCTCAATCTATGGGGCATCACAATTCAGCAGATCCGAGAGACAAATTATTGAACAGTTGAACGAGCTTGGCTGTGAGGTAAGAGAGGAGGGCGGAGTATCTATAAGCAGTGTAGTGGTTAAGAGTTCGTTGCCCAGTGAGAGTGAGGAGGAGGTGGCGGTTGCATACTGGTTGCGAGATTATCTGCAGGATAATCCGGGCCACAAGGTTGCTGTTGTGGTTCCAGGGTTGTATGGGAGGCGGAATCGTCTTGAGAGGCTGTTTGGCTTCATTCTGATGCCTGAGACCAGGGTTCGGTCTCTGTCGAACAATCTTCTGCCCTATAGATTTTCATCTGGACCATCTCTATTACAGGATCCGCGTATAAATACGGCAATGCAGCTCATGGAGTTGGCAGGTAGAGGCCTGCCTCTGCAGGAGGCGGCATCTCTGTTGCGCTCACCCTGGCTTCTGCAGGGTGCAGAGATTGAGGTGAGGTCGATACTTGAGCTGAGATTGCGCCACTGGCGTAATCCAGAGGTATCTCTGGCTACGCTGATTCGCCTTTTTGAGCAGGAGAGTGTAGATGGCGGCATATATGCCACACGTTTTCTTGGGGCCCTGAGGGCGCTTGAGGGGTTGTGGTTGAGTGAGGCCAGATTAACCACGACCGAGTGGGCAGGCAACTTTAGTCGTGTCCTCGCATTTTTCGAGTGGGCCGAAAATGGTGAGAAGAGTGATATTGCTCTCGCTGCCTATAACAGCTGGCGAGACGGACTGGATCGATTCTCCTCGATTGGAGACTTTACTGGAGTCATCTCATTCTCTGCAGCTATTTTGGAGTTCAGGCAGATTCTTGCCAGAATGGATATTCAGTATGACCAGGCGGTTGATGCAGCTGTTGAGATTGTGACTCCAGAGGAGGCACGGGGAGTAGGTTATGACGCACTATGGGTGATGGGGATGGATGATCGGAGCTGGCCAGCCAGAAGAGAGCTTTCGCCTTTTCTCTCCCTGGAGTGGCAGCGTGGCCAGGTGCCAATGGCAGCTTGCGGCAATAATCTGAAAATAGCAGAAGAGATGGTTGCCGGTTTCTCTGTTGCAGCAGACAAGGTCTTCTTCAGTTTTGCCGAGAGCAGTGAGGGTGAGGGTGGTGAGGAGAGTCTGCGGGCGACATCCATGGTTGGTGATGTTCCATTTATGGATTATCAATCTCTTGGTCTAAAAACTACAGTTGAAAAGTGGTGGCTGGATAGTGACAACATTTCACTGGAAGAGATTGATGAGGGTGCACTCTCTCTGCAGTATGGATCAAGGGTTCGTGGTGGAAGTTCAATTCTTGCAAACCAGTCACAATGTCCCTTCAGGGCATTTGTCCGCCATCGCCTGCAGGCAGAGAGTGTGGAGCGAGAGCAGCTTGGACTTGATCCGCGAGAACGGGGTACCCTGGTCCACAATCTGCTCGAAAGATGTTGGCAACAACTGGGGCTCTCGTCCATAAAGTTGAAGCAGATTGATGAGCAGGTATTGAGATCACTGGTTGCGGCAGTGGCAGAAGAGACAGTTGAGAAGTTCAGGCACTCCAGAAAGGATCGCATGGGTGATGATTTTGCAGCCAATGAAGCTGCCAGATTGAGCCGGCTCGCGATGCGTTTTCTACAGCTGGATCGAGGGCGTGTAGCCGAGTTCAGGATTGAGGAGATGGAGCAGTTGCATACGATTGCACTGGATGGGATAACCATCTCGGTGAAGATGGACAGAGTGGACAGGCTGGAGGATGGACGCAGGGTGTTGATTGATTACAAAAGTGGCAAGGTTAGTAGCGCAAGTTGGCAGGGGGAGCGTCCGGAAGAGCCGCAGTTGCCGCTCTATACCACCCTGCTTGATGATGTCGCTGCGGTGCTCTTTGGTCAGGTTCAGGTTGGTGAGGTCGCCTATAAGGGGGAGCAGGAAGATGAGAGTCTGCTTAAGGGGGCTGATGGAAAGGGCAGGGGAGGAAGACGAAAAGTAGTTGTCAGTGGGGGGTGGGGAGAGCAGATTGGTCAGTGGCGTGCTGTCGTAACAGATTTGGCTGTTGAGTTTAGAGAGGGAGTTGCGACGGTTGATCCACTAAAGGGAAAAAACAGTTGTCAGTACTGTGGACTGGAGTCTCTCTGTCGGGTTGAGTATGAGGTAGCAGAGAAGTGATGCAGTCGATAGAGATGGAGGAGGAGAGGACTGTTCGTGAGGAGGTGCTAAACCCTGAGTTGTCTGCAATAGTTCAGGCTCCTGCCGGATCGGGAAAGACCGAGTTGCTGATTCAGCGTTTTCTCTCTCTATTGGCTGGCGTTAAAGAGCCGGAGGAGATCCTCGCGATCACCTTTACCCGCAAGGCTGCAGGAGAGATGCGTACACGACTGCTTGATTCATTGATGATGGCGGCCTCCAGGAGATCTCCAGCTGAACCACACAAGGCAGTGACATGGCGGTTGGCCAGCGAGGTGCTGAAGAGGGACAGCGAGAGAGGGTGGAAGCTGTTGACTAATCCTGGGCGTCTGGAGATCCGCACCATGGACAGTCTTAATGCAAAGCTGGTTCGACAGATGCCGGTAATGGCGGCATTTGGGGGGGTTCCAGGAATCAGCGATGATGCAGAAGAGGCATTTTCCGGAGCAGCCAGACGAACAATTCAGCATCTTGAGAAAAAGGATAGGGCTGCAGTAGCTCAGCTTTTGGCATGGCTGGATAATGATGTAGGCCAGCTTGAGCGCATGTTGACAGATATGTTGGGACATCGTGATCAGTGGCTGCCGCATGTGGCCGCGGGGGTGGGTGGTGTGGTTGATCGTGACTCACTGGAGCAGACACTCTGTACGGCGGTTGAGCAGTCACTACAGAACGCCAGGAATGGGTTGTTGAGAGTTTTGGGGGAGAGCGGGGTTGACCAGCTAGTCACTCTTGCCGCCTCTGCTGCGGAGGTTGTGAATAGTGGTGCCAACAATCAGCCTGTCTCTGCCTGTGCTGCCATGGATAGGTTGCCAGAGGCAGATGCCTTCTCTCTGCCCCAGTGGCAGGGGATTGCGTCGCTCTTTCTCAAGGGTGGTGAGAAGTTCAGGGTATCGAAAAATAGCTGGAACAAGAATAACGGCTTCCCCCCTGGAGCTGCAGGGGGCAAGTTAAAGCAGCTTATGCTCTCCCTGCTGCAGACAGTTGAATCAGATCATGAGGCAGCTGTGGCAATTCAGCAGATTCCACTGCTGCCACCAGTACGTTATGAGGATTCACAGTGGGAGACTATCACCTCACTGTTTCAGGTGTTGTTGATAGCTCAGATTGAGTTGATGGGGTGGTTTGAAGAGAAGGGTGTAGTTGACCATAACGAGATTGCACGGCGTGCCCTCCAGGCCCTTGGCAGTGAGGCTGAGCCCACCAATCTGGCACTGCGCCTGGACTATCAGATACACCATATTCTGGTTGATGAGTTTCAGGATACATCTCATGGTCAGTTTGATCTGTTGAGCCGTCTGACTGCAGAGTGGTCAAATGAGGATAAGGATCGTACCCTCTTTCTGGTGGGTGACCCCATGCAGTCAATCTACCGTTTTCGCCATGCCGAGGTGGGGCTCTTTATCAAGGCGATCAAAGATGGGGTTGGCGGACTACAGCTTGAGTATAAAAAACTGTTGGCAAATTTCCGCTCTGAGGAGGGGGTGGTGAGATGGATTAACCAGAGCTTTAGCACAATATTTCCTGCCCACTCGGACCGTTTTAGTGGGGCTATTCACTACTCTGAATCGATCTCTACAAGGCCCCAACCTGCTGAGAGATCAGTAGTAGTTCATCCGTCACTGCTGGCAGATTATGAGGCTGAGGCGTCAAAGGTGGTGGAGTTGGTCAGGGAGGAGATTCCACTGCTGCAGGAGAGCGGGGACAAGATCGCCATTCTGGTTCGCTCTCGTAGCCATCTTAACCAGATTACCTGGCAGCTATATAGTGCGGGGGTAGCCTACAATGCGGTTGAGATTGAGTCCCTGGGAGATCGGCCGGTAGTACGTGACCTCCTGGCTCTAACCCGTGCCCTCTTTCATCAGGCAGACAGGGAGGCGTGGCTGGCCATATTGAGGGCGCCATGGAGTGGGATCTCACTACAGGATCTACTCTCTCTGACAGCAGGGGCAGCAGATCGAACAATCTGGTCGTTACTGTTTGATGACTCCCGTCTGGAGCAGCTCTCAGCAATTGGTGCAGAGAGAGTTAGGTGGTTACGAAACATGCTCGAATCTGTTTTTGCCGAGCGTGGCGAAGCGGTAGTCGATTTATGGGTGGAGCGTGCATGGGTATTGTTGGGAGGTGCAGCCATCCATGAGCAGATGGGGGTTGCTGGTCAGGCAGAGAGAGAGTCTGCATCGTTTTTTGATCTGCTTGGACGAATGAGTGAGGGCGGTGAACTAACTGACTTCGACTACCTTCGAGAGCAGTTGAACAGGCAGACAGTTCGTTCCGGGGCAGATCCAGATAGTCGGGTAGAGGTGATGACCATCCATAAGTCCAAGGGGCTGGAGTTTGATACGGTGATCCTTCCCGGGCTTGGCAGAAAACCCAGAGGAGATCAGCAGAAGCTATTGCACTGGTTGGAGATCCCTGGAGTTGGTGAGAATTCTGCAGAGAGCATGCAGCTGTTGCTCTCTCCGGTGCGTCCAGCGGAGCAGGGTAGTGATGAGGATAGATTGGGACGATATGTTCGCAAGGTGGAGCAGTCGCGCGAACGTAATGAATTATCACGCCTGCTCTATGTGGCAACTACCCGTGCCAGACGCAAGCTGCACCTGCTGGGTGCCAGCAAAATAGATTCTGAGGGGGAGCTTGGTCGTCCCCAATCTGGCTCCCTGCTTGAGCAGCTATGGCCAGTTGTGAAGAGCAAATATGAGCAGCTGTTTGATTCGGGGGTTGTTGATCTGGAGTCAGCAAAAAACAGAAAGATGGTTATACAAGGCAGTGCAAGGCCACAACGTATCTCCACTATATGGGAGCAACCTCACCCTCCAGCTGCCACCCCATCCGCAGGTCAACAGACATTTGAGAGTGAACGGGTTGTCTATCAGTGGGCGGCAGCCAGTGCTGTACATGTTGGCACAGTGGTGCATGCGATTTTGCAGTGGATTGCAGATGCTGGTGTCGAGAGCTGGCGTGATTCTGACAAGCTGCGCTCCGTTCGCAAGAGAGCTGAAAACCAGCTAAGGCAGCTCGGGGTGGCATCAGAGACCATGGTTGAGGCGGCAGACAAGGTGATGGAGGCACTACGACTTGTGCTGGAGGATGATAAGGGCTGCTATCTGCTCTCTGACCACGCAGAAGCAAAGAGTGAATGGAGTCTGTCAGCCAGG
This sequence comes from Candidatus Thiopontia autotrophica, assembly GCF_982804495.1. Taxonomy (NCBI): domain Bacteria; kingdom Pseudomonadati; phylum Pseudomonadota; class Gammaproteobacteria; genus Candidatus Thiopontia; species Candidatus Thiopontia autotrophica. The sequence continues at coordinate 175,034 of NZ_CEYDPX010000001.1, forward strand.
ATTGGAGATGAGCGATTCAATATTACTATCGATCGTACCTTTGTTGATGAGGATGGAGTTCGCTGGATTGTGGACTGGAAGACCAGTAGCCATAGTGGCGGTAATCTGGATGGTTTTCTTGATGAGGAGGTGGCTCGTTATACCCCACAGCTACAACGTTATGGCAAGGTGCTACAGCAGATGGAGGATCGTCCGCAGAAGCTGGTTCTATATTTTCCCATGCATCAGGTAGTAAGGGTGGTTGCGTGAGAATAGAGTACTTCTAAAGTTTTCCATCCACCATCCTCTTGTGGTTTTTGAGATAGCTTTTGTATTTTTCAATAGCATCAATTCTGGATTGAGAAACACTCTTCTCTTGCAGAAATAGCTCCATTCTTTTGCGATCTTTTTGTGCTCTCTCGGTTCCAAAGGCCTCGGCCAGGGTGTACCAGGTATGTGCGGCTGTAAAGCTGAAGATCTTCTCTTCATATATTTTGCCTATCTTGCGGGCCACCTCTCCGCGCTCTTCATTGGTGAATGGCACCGGGTTCAGGGTCCGGTTTTCAAGCCATGCGGTTGCACGATTTGGGTCGATTGCGACTGGCCCACCCTCTTGAAACAGGGTGCCGAGTTGTTCCTGTAGAGCAGCCAATTGCATAAGATTGATTTTTTTCTGTTGCGCACTGCGTAGCGACTCTGCCATGCGGAAACCATTTTCAACAGCAAGGGTAAGAGCCAGCATGGCACGGTTGGCATCCTCGGGAACAAGTTTTCCTTGTGCGTACAGTTTGCCCAGTTCGTACTGGGCCTCACTGTTCCCCATCCCTGCCAGGCGGCTTAACTCCATTATGGCTAGCTCTCCATTGCCATCACTAATGGCCCGTTTTGCCGAAATCAAGTCAGCACTGGATGGTAGGGATACACAGAGAGTGATACCAAATAGCAGGGTTGAGATATAAGTTGATGGGCGTGATTTTTTCATGGGGAAATTATACACATGAACCACGGGGCGCATGGTTACGAACCATGTATAATTCAGAACATGTCTGGAAATTCGCTTGGAAAACTTTTTACTGTCACTACGTTTGGTGAGAGCCATGGTGCAGCACTGGGTTGTATTGTGGATGGCTGTCCTCCGGGGGTCGAGATTTCAGAGGCTGAACTGCAAAAAGATCTTGACCTGAGAAAGCCTGGAACATCTCGTCATACTACTCAACGCAAGGAGTCTGACAAGGTAGAGATACTCTCTGGGGTGTTTGAGGGAAAAACCACGGGAACCCCTATCGGATTACTGATTCGCAATGAGGATCAACGCTCGAAGGATTACTCCGGTATCGCCGACCGCTTTCGTCCTGGCCATGCGGACTATACCTATAATCAGAAATATGGTGGTTTTCGTGACTATCGTGGCGGAGGCAGATCATCTGCCCGAGAGACTGCAATGCGGGTTGCTGCAGGGGGGGTTGCAAAGGCTGTTCTAAAGGCCCAGTTTGGGGTCGAGATTCATGGCTATCTATCCCAGATTGGCCCCATAAAGGTTGAGGATCTGGATTGGGATCAGGTTCATCAGAATCCTTTTTTCTCTCCAGACAGCAGCAAGGTTGCCGAAATGGAGGCCTATATGGATGAGTTGCGCAGAGAGGGAAACTCTATTGGTGCCCGCATCAATGTGGTTGCTGCCGGTATGCCTCCCGGTTGGGGGGAGCCTGTATTTGATCGCCTCGATGCTGATATCGCCCATGCAATGATGAGTATTAATGCAGTAAAGGGGGTTGAGATCGGTGCAGGATTTGACTCTGTTGAGCAGAAGGGTACAGAGCACCGTGATGAGATGACACCAGATGGGTTCAAGAGTAATAATGCAGGTGGAATTTTGGGTGGGATTTCATCCGGTCAGGATATTCTGGTCTCTATGGCGCTCAAGCCGACCTCCAGTCTGCGGATTCCGGCAGATACCATCAATAATGCTGGAGATCCTGTTGAGATAGTAACAGAGGGCAGACATGATCCGTGTGTAGGGATTCGTGCGACCCCAATTGCCGAGGCAATGCTAGCGATTGTTTTGCTTGACCATGCACTGCGTCAGCGAAGCCAGAATGGAGCTGCACATTCAGATACGCCTGTAATCTGAGATTCTCGGGTATCGTGTGACTACTGCTCTTACATATAGATCTCTATACAAGAGACTATCCAGTTTTTACCTGTTCTATTTTGCCACTCTGGGGGTTTTGATCCCCTATTGGGGGCCATATCTGGAGAGTCTTGGTTTCTCTATTCGTGAGATTGGAGAGCTGACAGCAATTCTGGCAGCAACCAAGATTGTGGCACCAAATATCTGGGGATGGTGGGCTGACAGAAGGGGAGAACATCTATCAATAGTCCGTTTTGCTTCGTTGGCATCAATTGTTGCTTTCGCAGGGGTCTTTATTGGTAGTGGCTACTGGTGGCTGGCACTGGTAATTGCCCTATTCAGTTTTTTCTGGAATGCCTCACTACCGCAGTTCGAGGCGGTGACGCTGAACCATCTTGGAGAGAAGGTAGAGCGTTATTCCTCGATCAGACTTTGGGGGTCGGTTGGTTTCATCGTTACAGTAGCGATACTGGGACCAATGCTTGAGTGGTATAGCGTGAGTCTGGTGCCGGTTGCGCTGATGATCCTGATGGTGGGAATCTGGGTTAGTAGTCTGTCCGTTCCGACAGTTCCAGATCCAGAGCATGGCCATGGACATCTATCTCTGAAAAATGTACTGCGTCGCCCGGTAGTGGCGGCGTTGCTGGCAGTTGCCTTTCTCAACCAGGCAGCACATGGAACCTACTACACCTTCTATACCCTCTACATGGAGTCATTTGGTTATGACAAGGGGCTGATCGGTCTGCTCTGGGCGGTTGGGGTTGGGGTCGAGGTGGCGGTTTTTATGGTGATGTCGCGCTGGATGGTTCGCTTCGGGGAGCGTAACCTGTTATTGATCAGTCTGTTCCTGGGGGCTATTCGGTGGCTTGTGATCGCGTTTTTCCCCGAAAGTCTGGGTTTGATGTTTGTGGCGCAGAGTATCCACGCCGCCAGTTTCGGCATCATCCATGCGGTCTCCATTCACATGGTGCATGATCTGTTTCGTGGAAAATTGCAGGGAAGGGGGCAGGCTCTCTACTCCAGCATCAGTTTTGGGGCTGGTGGTGTGGTTGGTAGTCTGCTGGGCGGTGTGGTCTGGACGACAATGGGTTCATCATCGATCTTTCTGTTCTCAACCATACTTACAGCGCTTGCATTTGTTGTGACCTGGCGCTGGATTCGCTAGCAACATCAACACTTTTACAGCGGGGACAGCAGGGAGTAAAATGGGCCGCTTTCACGCTATCCACTTATTCAGGGACCGATAACAGAAGCCATGGCCGGAAAGACCCTATACGACAAACTCTGGGAAGCACATGTTGTTCGAGAGGAAGAGGACGGAAGTTCATTGCTCTACATCGATAGACAGCTGCTTCATGAGGTGACATCTCCACAGGCCTTTGAGGGGCTGCGCATGGCAGGCCGTAAACCGTGGAGGGTGGACGCCAGTCTGGCTGTGCCTGACCATAATGTTCCTACCAGGGATTTGGAGATGGGAATTACCGATCCAGTTGCACGTACCCAGGTAGAAACCCTGGGACAGAATACATCCGATTTCGGGATTACAGAATTTGCCATGGGAGATATTCGTCAGGGAATCGTCCATGTGATTGGTCCTGAACAGGGGGCAACCCTTCCGGGGATGACTATTGTCTGTGGTGATTCACACACCTCAACTCATGGTGCGCTTGGTGCGCTTGCTTTTGGTATCGGAACATCCGAGGTAGAGCATGTGTTGGCTACCCAGTGCCTGGTGCAGAAAAAATCGAAAAACATGCTGGTTAAGGTCAATGGATCTGTTGGTCCTGGGATTACTGGCAAGGATATTGTATTGGCGATCATTGGCAAGATCGGCACTGCTGGTGGTACCGGATATGCAATCGAATTTGCTGGCGAGGCAATTGAGGAACTCTCTGTTGAGGGACGGATGACAGTCTGTAATATGGCGATCGAGGCTGGTGCCCGTGCCGGGATGGTAGCAGTTGATCAGAAAACTATTGAGTATGTAAAAGGGAGACCATATGCACCTGATGAGGAGTTATGGCCGCAGGCGGTAGAGGCATGGCAGGATCTGCACAGTGACATAGACGCACAGTTTGATTCAGTGGTTGAGTTGAATGGGGCAGAAATAGCACCCCAGGTTACCTGGGGGACATCACCAGAGATGGTGGTATCAATTGAGGATAGTGTTCCCAACCCTGCAAATGAGACAGATGGTGTAAAAAAGAGTGGTATGGAGAAGGCGCTGGCCTATATGGGATTGGATGCGGATACTCCGATTGACTCCATATCTGTCGATAAGGTTTTTGTTGGTTCCTGTACCAATTCGCGAATTGAGGATCTGCGTGAGGCAGCGCTGGTTGCTGCAGGCAGAAGAGTTGCCCCCAATGTTAAGCAGGTGCTGATTGTTCCCGGGTCTGGTTTGATCAAAAAGCAGGCGGAGTCAGAGGGGCTGGACAAGATTTTCATCGATGCCGGGTTTGAGTGGAGAGAGCCTGGTTGTTCCATGTGTCTGGCGATGAATGCGGATCGCCTTGACCCTGGTGAGCGTTGTGCCTCTACCTCCAACCGAAATTTTGAGGGAAGACAGGGGCAGGGAAGTCGTACCCATCTAGTTAGTCCGGCAATGGCCGCTGCGGCTGCAGTGACTGGTCACTTTACAGATGTTAGAGAGTTGTTGAGGGAGAGTCGGTAATGGAAAAATTTACCAGGCACCAGGGGTTGGTGGTACCGTTGGATCGTCCCAATGTAGATACTGATGCGATTATCCCCAAACAGTATTTGAAGTCGGTCAAGCGCACCGGGTTTGGACCCAACCTGTTTGATGATTGGCGTTATCTTGATCCGGGAGATCTCTCGATTGATAACGCAAGCCGTCGCCCAAACCCCGGTTTTGTACTTAATAATGATAAGTATAAGGGGGCAACAATTCTCTTGGGACGTGAGAATTTTGGTTGTGGCTCCTCGCGGGAGCATGCGGTGTGGGCATTGACAGATTACGGTATCAGAGCGGTTATAGCTCCCGGTTTTGCTGATATCTTTTTTAATAACAGCTTCAAGAATGGACTGTTGCCTATCACCCTTAGTGAGGATGAGATTGAGCAGCTCTTTCAGGAGGAGGCAGAGGGTAGCGGATATCAATTGCAGATTGATTTGGATGCACAGACGGTAACTACTCCGGAAGGTGGCTCCTTCTCCTTCGAGATTGATGAGTTTCGCAAATATCGGCTTTTAAATGGGCTGGATGATATTGGTCTGACTCTACAGCATGAGGATTCCATCAGGGTATATGAGGCACGCCGCAGCTCTGAGGCTCCATGGTTGTTCAGGTAGATGGATTGTCGAGATAATGATTTTTGGTTTATTAATTTTCAGTTTTTAAGAGTACAAGTTGATGAGTAAGAAAGTTGCAGTGTTGCCCGGTGACGGGATTGGTCAGGAGATTGTTGCAGAGGCAATCAAGGTACTGAATGTTCTGCGGAGTGATTTTGGGTTGTCAGTCGAGACCGAGGATGGATTGATCGGTGGTACCGCATATGATGTGCATGGAACCCCTCTGCCGGATCAGACTATGGAGATTGCCAGAGAGGCTGATGCAGTTCTGTTGGGTGCTGTAGGTGGTTATCAGTGGGAGTCACTGGATATTGCGGTGCGTCCAGAGAAAGGGTTGCTCGGAATCAGGGCAGGTCTGGATCTCTTCTCCAACCTTCGTCCGGCAATTCTATATCCACAGTTGGCAAGCGCATCTACTCTAAGAGAGGATGTTGTCTCTGGTCTGGATCTGATGATTGTGCGCGAGCTTACAGGAGGCATCTATTTTGGCCAGCCACGCGGTATCCGTACCTTGGATAGTGGAGAGCGTCAGGGGTTTAATACTCTGGTCTATGCAGAGCATGAGATTGAGCGTATTGGCCGTTCCGCATTCGAGATCGCAATGAAGCGTGACAAGCGTATCACCTCTGTCGATAAAGCCAATGTGCTGGAGTCTACAGAGTTGTGGCGCGAGGTGATGGAGCGTGTGGCTGGGGATTATCCAGAGGTGGAGCTCTCCCATATGTATGTAGACAACGCAGCCATGCAGCTGGTGCGTGCACCCAAGCAGTTTGATGTAATGGTTACCACAAATATGTTTGGTGACATCCTCTCTGACTGTGCCGCGATGTTGACAGGCTCAATTGGAATGTTGCCATCTGCCTCACTGGATGCCAATGGTAAGGGCATGTATGAGCCGATTCATGGCTCTGCTCCGGATATTGCTGGACAGAATGTGGCCAACCCGTTGGCAACCATTCTCTCGGTATCCATGATGTTACGTTATAGTCTGGACGAGGCAGATATGGCTGACAGAATTTCTCAGGCAGTTGATAAGGTTTTGAATAGTGGTCTGCGTACCCGAGATATTCACTCAGAAGGGATGCAGGAGGTGAGCTGTTCTGCTATGGGTGATGCGGTGGTAGCTGCGCTGAGAGGATGATTGTCGATACTTTCGAGGCGATTCATGTCTCCGTTTCCGGTATGCAGATGAACTCAATTAAACGTTCTACCTGATGTCTGCAACAGCCATTTCCATCGGTGGCGTAGGTCTGCTCCTTAATAGCCTCCACGGAGACGGCTCCATCTGCAATGGCATTGATTACATCCATCTTTATCACCTCGTTGCAGGTGCATAGATGGCGGTCCAGATCTTTTTTAAGAATTGGTGGAAGCCTGTCCAGAGGATCCGTTATGGAGGTGTTGCCCATTTTCTCGTAGTGCTATGTTGCTGAAAGGATTATCATAGCCTTTTTTGGCTATCATCGCTCTTTTAGGTGGTTGGTGATCAGCAATTCTAGAATTCTAGATTATAGCGCTTTTTCAAAGAAAACCGTCATCCTTGCGAAGGCGGGGATCCGGAAAACAGAAGGTTCGATTAAGATGAAGAAAGTAGGTTTTGTCGGTTGGCGTGGCATGGTTGGCTCGGTTCTGATGCAGAGGATGCGTGAGGAGGGTGATTTCGCAAAAATTGATCCGGTTTTCTTCACTACCTCACAGCTTGGGCAACCAGGCCCTGATGTAGGCAAGGAGGTGCCATCACTCAGGGATGCCAATGATGTCTCCGATCTGGTAGAGATGGATGCCATCATCAGCTGTCAGGGTGGCAGCTATACCAAGGCGGTGATCGGCCCACTGCGTGAGTCAGGCTGGAATGGTTACTGGATTGATGCAGCCTCATCTCTGAGAATGAATGATGAGGCCACTCTGGTGCTGGATCCAGTCAACCGCACTGTAATTGATAACGCTCTGAGTGACGGGAAAAATACATTTGTAGGAGGTAACTGCACAGTCAGTCTGATGTTGATGGCAATTGGCGGACTCTTGCAGGAGAATCTTGTTGAGTGGATCTCACCAATGACCTATCAGGCTGCATCGGGTGCGGGTGCGCGCAACATGCGTGAACTTATTTCCCAGATGGGAAGCATCAGGGATAGTGTCGGTGGATTGCTTGATGATCCTGCCAGTGCAATTCTTGAGATTGATCGTACCGTCTCTTCACATATGAATAGTGATGGTTATCCAACAGACAATTTTGGGGTGCCACTGGCTGGCAGCCTGATCCCATGGATTGATACCCAGCTTCCAAGTGGGCAGAGTCGAGAGGAGTGGAAGGCAGAGGCAGAGACCAACAAGATTCTGGGTCGCAGTGATAACCCAGTACCTATTGATGGACTCTGTGTCCGTATTGGTGCAATGCGCTCCCACAGTCAGGCACTGACCATCAAGATGAAGAGAGACATTCCGGTATCAGAGATTGAATCGATCATGGCCCAGGCCAATGACTGGGTGAAGGTGATCCCAAATGACCGCGACCTGAGCATGGTTGAGCTGACACCGGCCAAGGTAACTGGAACCTTGAGCGTTCCTGTCGGACGAGTACGCAAGCTAACCATGGGGCCAGAATACATATCCGCATTTACTGTTGGAGATCAGCTGTTATGGGGCGCTGCAGAACCACTGCGTCGCCTGATGGGAATTGCATTAGAGCTGTAGCAGGTTCGCTATACTGTTTTGGTAACGATTGATGCAGAAATTACAACGTGCATCTTTACAGACGATAAGTTGGATTGCTCTTCTCTCTATTCTGTCTGTTGGTAAAACAGAGGCAGATGAATCTATAAAGATTTATTCTGCACTGGGCTCTCCCTTGATTGCAGAGATCCAGTTGCTACCAGGTGAATTACAGATAAAGAAATTTTCCATAACCGGGAAAGGTGACTCTGTACAACAGTATGAGGTGGAGAGAATAACCGACAGGGGCGCACTGCTTCTGCTTTCACTCTCTCCAATAAACCAGCCAATTCTTGAGCTAAAACTTGTCTCCGGTGATGGTGGGATTGAACGTGACTTCACTATATTTCTTGATCCTGTGGCACCAAACTCAAGTGCTACTTACATAAAGGGGCTGTTGCATGATAGAAATCGTGCACTGGAAGTACGTGAAGTAATGGTTTCCAGGCCAGGGGTTGCAGACGACCAGGGGTCATGGCTAACCGATGTAGAGCAGGTTTTTTCACCAGGGCGTCTTCCTGTTGTCTCAAAATGGTCTCTCTTTATCCTGTTGGGTGGGTTGATAGCATTGGTATTTATACGTTGGTGGAGGGCGGCTGATCCTGTATCTATCACAGATCAGGATGGCAATTTTTCAACTCGCGATAGAGGATTAACCGGTAGCAGTAGCCATGATGAGGACAACAGTGGTGATATATGGAAGGAGTTCTATCATGAGGTTGAACGGATTGAGGGTAGAATTCAGAAACCTGATAGTGGGGATGTCAAGTGACCAGATATGCCGCTGGAGTTGAGTATAGTGGAACCAATTTTCATGGATGGGAAGTGCAGCAACCGGATGTTCGTACAGTCCAGGGGGAGGTAGAGAAGGCTCTGTCAAAGGTTGCAGATCACTTTGTCAGGGTAACAACTGCAGGACGTACTGATGCAGGAGTCCATGCGGCCGGGCAGATTATCCACTTTGATAGTGATTCTGAACGCAGTGAACGTGGATGGGTGCATGGCGCCAATGCCAACCTGGAAAGGGATCTCTGTATTGCATGGATCAAGCCGGTCTCGGACGATTTTCATGCCCGGTTTTCTGCACTCTCCCGCTCCTACCGTTACATTATATTTAACCGCCCTGTGCGTACAGCCATATCTGCCGATGAGCGTACCTGGGTCTATCGGCCTCTCGATGAGGAGATGATGCAACAGGGTGCGAACCACCTTATGGGGGAGCATGACTTCAGCTCATATCGAGCGGTGGCATGTCAGGCCCATAGCCCTGTACGTACTATCCACAGCCTGAATGTGACCCGTCATGGGGAAGAGGTCTGGATTGAGGTTAGAGCCAATGCATTTCTCCACCATATGGTGCGGAATATTGCAGGGGTCTTGATCTCTATCGGGAGTGGACTCAATGAGCCGCAGTGGGCAAAAGAGGTGCTGGATCTGAGAGACCGAACCCAGGGTGGAATTACAGCTCCGCCAGAGGGGCTCTCTCTGGTCTCTGTGGAGTATCCTGACCATTTTGATATCCCCTCAGTGTGATAATATTGCGCGATGCAAACCCGTTTGAAAATCTGTGGAATAACCTCTAAAGAGGATGCCATCTATGCGGCTGAGAGTGGTGCAGATGCGATTGGTCTGGTCTTCTATGAGCCAAGTCCCAGGGCTGTAACTGTGGAGCAGGCAGCTGAGATTATTGGTGCCCTGCCACCTTTTGTGACTACAGTAGGGCTCTTTGTTGATGCAGAGGCAGGTTTTGTAAATGAGGTTCTTAGTAAGGTTTCACTGGATCTGTTGCAGTTTCATGGTGATGAATCCCCGGCTTATTGTGACTCGTTCTCTCGCCCCTATATGAAGGCGATTCGGATGCGAGAGGATGTTGATCTGCAGCAAGAGGCCGCAAGATATGCAACAGCCAGAGCCCTGTTAGTAGATGCCTATCAGCCTGGAGTGCCGGGTGGAACTGGTGAGACTTTTGATTGGGAGAGGATTCCATCCGGGATGGATAAGCCGTTGGTGCTTGCTGGTGGTCTCAATGCCGATAATGTTGAGTCGGCAATAAGGCAGGTTCGGCCATGGGCTGTAGATGTAAGTGGTGGTGTAGAGCGAGAGAAAGGGGTTAAGGATCACCTCAAGGTATATCGCTTTATAGATAATGTGAGGCGAGTCAAGGACTAGACAACAAGATGAATGGAGCAGGATGTGAGTAATCGATGGACAGATCAGCCGGATAGCCATGGGCATTTTGGGATCTATGGAGGGATTTTTGCCTCAGAGACCCTGATGGCTCCACTGGAGGAGTTGACCGAGGCGTATGCGCGCTATATGGAGGATGAGGAGTTTCTGCGTGAGCTGGATGAGGATCTGCAGCACTATGTGGGTCGTCCAAGTCCGCTCTACCATGCTCAACGCTGGAGTGACCATCTTGGTGGCGCACAGATCTGGCTCAAGCGTGAGGATCTGAACCATACCGGAGCACACAAGGTAAACAACACCATTGGCCAGGCGCTGCTTGCTCAGCGCATGGGAAAGAGCAGAATTATTGCGGAGACTGGTGCGGGTCAGCACGGGGTTGCTACAGCGACAGTGGCGGCACGACTGGGTCTGGAGTGCGTGGTCTATATGGGAGAGGTGGATGTGGAGCGCCAGAAGCTCAATGTCTACCGCATGAAATTGTTGGGGGCCAAGGTGGTTCCCGTAAGTTCTGGCTCCAAAACCCTGAAAGATGCCCTTAATGAGGCGATGCGGGACTGGGTCACCAATGTGGACGACACCTTCTACATCATTGGGACCGTTGCCGGCCCTCACCCCTACCCGATGCTGGTGCGTGACTTTCAGACTATTATTGGTCGAGAGGCGAGAGAGCAGATTCAGCAGCAGGCAGGCAGACTTCCAGATGCACTGGTAGCCTGTGTGGGCGGCGGCTCAAATGCGATCGGTCTCTTTCATCCATTCCTCGATGATGATCAAGTCAAGATATATGGGGTTGAGGCAGCTGGTCTGGGGCTGGATACAGACAAGCATGCAGCAACACTCAATGCAGGAAAGCCGGGGGTACTGCACGGCAACCGTACCTATATCATCGAGGATGAGAATGGGCAGATTATCGAGACCCACTCAATCTCTGCTGGGCTCGATTACCCTGGAGTAGGTCCGGAACACTCCTGGCTCAAGGACCAGGGGAGGGCTGAGTATGTGGCAATTGATGATCAGGAGGCACTGCAGGGGTTCCATGACCTGACCCGTATTGAGGGTATCCTGCCGGCACTGGAGTCGAGCCATGCACTGGCCTATGTAACCAAGCTGGCGCCAACCATGAGCAAGGATCAGATTATTATCGTCAATCTCTCCGGGCGAGGGGACAAGGATATTCATACTGTTGCAGAGATTGAGGGGGTCGAGGTATGAGCAGAATCAGCTCCTGTTTTGAACAGTGCAAGGCAGCTGGACGTACTGCGCTGATCCCGTTTGTGACTGCAGGTGATCCCGATCGTTCAGTTACGGTGCCAGTGATGAGTGCAATGGTGGATGCGGGTGCCGACATTATTGAGCTGGGAGTGCCATTCTCAGACCCAATGGCAGATGGCCCAACTATCCAGCGCTCTAGTGAGCGCGCACTGGAGGAGAACACCAGTATTCACCATGTGCTTGAGATGGTGAAAAAGTTTAGAGAGAGCAACCAGACTACGCCAGTTGTGTTGATGGGATACCTCAACCCAATTGAGAATATGGGTGTGGAGCAATTTGCCACAGCTGCGGAGGCATCTGGTGTTGATGGTGTGCTCACGGTTGATATGCCGCCGGAGGAGGGGGCAGAGTTTGAGCAGATTTGTGAGGCACATGGTCTTGACCCCATCTACCTGTTGGCTCCAACCAGTACTGAGAAAAGGATTGGCATGATTGCCAATTCGGCCAGGGGTTTTATCTACTATGTTTCCGTAAAAGGGGTGACTGGTTCACAGGCTCCAGATATATCAGAGGTCGGAGACAAGGTTAATGCTATTCGCCAACAGACCGATCTTCCTGTAGGGGTTGGGTTTGGAATAAGGGATGCAGAATCAGCGGCTGCAATTGGTGCAGTGGCAGATGCGGTTGTAGTGGGAAGTGTGCTAGTCTCAAAAATGGAGTCAATGCGTGAGACTCCAGATCAGATTCCAGAGGCAATTGGTGGTATCCTCTCGGAGATGCGGGTAGCACTGGACAAGAATTAGAGTAAGGGATAGCAATATGACCTGGTTTGAAAAAATTCTTCCAAAAATCAGAACGGAAGGTGGCAAGAAGGCAGTTCCTGAGGGGGTATGGATCAAGTGCCCATCCTGTGAGGCTGTACTCTATCGCGCAGAACTGGAGCGCAACCAGGATGTCTGCCCAAAATGTAGCCACCATATGCGAATAGGTGCGCGCCGTCGTCTGGAGCTATTCTTTGATAAGGATAGTACGCAGGAGATTGCAGCGGACCTCTCCCCAGTAGACCACCTGAATTTTAAGGATCTCAAAAAGTATAAGGATCGCATTGCCCAGGCACAGAAAAGTACAGGCGAGAAGGATGCGCTTATTGTGATGCAGGGCAGAGTGGAGGATGTTCCTCTGGTAGCTGCTGCATTTGAGTTCAAGTTTATGGGTGGATCAATGGGCTCTGTCGTTGGGGAGCGTTTTGTAAGGGCGGTAAATGCCAGCCTGGAACAGAATGTCCCTCTCGTCTGTTTTAGTGCCAGTGGTGGTGCCCGTATGCAGGAGGCACTCTTCTCTCTGATGCAGATGGCAAAGACCAGTGCTGCATTGACCAGACTGGCAGACCGTGGTCTTCCATTCATATCTGTTTTGACCGATCCAACCATGGGTGGAGTCTCCGCCAGTTTTGCCATGCTTGGGGATATCAATGTTGCAGAGCCTAAGGCCCTGATCGGTTTTGCCGGTCCACGGGTGATTGAGCAGACAGTTCGTGAGAAGCTTCCGGAAGGTTTTCAGCGTAGTGAATTTCTGGTGGAGCATGGTGCCGTTGATATGATTATTGACCGCCGTGAGATGCGAGAGAAACTCTCTTCCCTGCTCTCCATGATGATGGAAAACAGTCAGAACTCATCGGCAGCTTGAGAACTCTGGATGAGTGGCTCTCCTGGCAGGAGACGCTACACCCTGAGGAGATTGAGTTAGGTCTGGAGCGTATTCGCCGAGTTGCTACGCGACTGAATATACTCTCCCCTGAACCAAAGGTTGTTACAGTTGCTGGAACCAATGGCAAGGGCTCCTCTATCGCTATTCTTGAATCCATCGCCCTTGCAGCAGGATTGAGGGTTGGGGTCTATACCTCGCCACATCTTTTGCGTTACAACGAGCGGATTAGAGTCAACGGCAAGATTGTGACTGATGATCTGTTGTGTGACTCTTTTGAGGTTGTTGATGAGGCGCGCCAGCAGGAATCCATTACCTATTTTGAGTTCGGTACACTTGCGGCGCTGGAGATCTTTAGGCGTCAGCCCCTGGATTTGATTGTGCTGGAGGTTGGATTGGGTGGTCGGCTGGATGCGGTAAATATCATTGATGCAGATGTAGCGCTACTAACTACAGTTGATCTTGACCATCAGTCGTGGCTTGGCGAGAGTCGGGAGGAGATCGGGAGAGAGAAGGCGGGAATTTTTCGAAGTGGCCGAGCTGCTGTAATCGGGGATTTTGATATACCTTTAACAGTCTCTGACTACGCCAGAACAGTGGGTGTCCCGTTGTTTAAAATAGGGAGAGATTTCTGCTTTGTAACGGATGAAAGTGGGTGGTCATGGCGCGGATCAAGTGACCGAGAGATATACCATTTGCCATTTCCAGCTTTGTATGGAGAGATTCAGGTGCAGAACAGTGCAGCAGTGCTGGAGGTTATAGAGCAGTTGGGATGGATGGATAAGATTGGTGAGGAGAAGATTGCTGAGGGGCTATCACAGTCAGCCCTTATGGGGCGTTTTCAAACCATTCAGCATGCTCCAGAGGTTATTGTGGATGTATCCCATAATCCACAGGCGGCCAGAACAGTTGCCGAGAATCTGGCATCAACCGCAACGGATGGAAAAACCATCGCAGTGGTTGCCATGCTGAAAGACAAGGAGTTGAAGGTTGTTATTGAGGCCCTCTCTCCAGAGATTGACCAGTGGATGGTTGCAGGTCTGGATGTGGCACGAGGAGCATCCTCAAGTGAGATCGAGAAGGTGGTAGTATCCACGGTTGGTGATTCAGGAGTTGACTCATTCGAGACTGTTCAGCTGGCTTTTGAATCTGCCATAGGATTGGCAGATAGTGGTGATCGAATTATTGTTTTTGGGTCATTTTATACAGTTGCGGCTGTTCTTGACCTCCAATAGGGAAGAAGTTTGGCCTCTGTTTTTGATGTCTATGCTGTAGTACGGTAGTGTTATCATTGCTTTTGTAACTATTTATATTGGAGAGAGGGGTCGATTGTGCTTCAGAAAGTTGAATTAAAACAACGCATTATTGGTGGAATTGTTCTGGTTTCACTGGCTGTTATTCTGGTCCCTTTTCTGATGGATGATCCTCGTGAAGAGGTGAAGCTGATGGAGAGCAATATCCCTCCATGGCCTGATAATCTTCCCAAGACGGTTATTGAGATTAGTGATGATGATTTCTTGCCAACTCCAAAGCGGCCTGCCAAGCCGAAGCCTGCCTCCAAACCTGTTTCCAGGCCAGTGGCCACACCCAAGCCAGAGGTTAAACCAAAATCCAAGCCAGAGAGTAAACCAGGGAAGAGTACTCCGGTAGCGGAGAGTAAGGCCAAGGAGAGTGGCAAGAGATATGAGGTACAGGTGGTAAGTTATGGAGCAAAGAGCAGAAAGCGGGCTGAGAGTTTTCTGAAGAAGATGCAGTCCAAGGGGTACAAGGTAAGACTGAGCGAGATAACCAGAAAAGGTAAAAAGAGTCTGCGTATTGTTACCGAGTCTCTGGCCTCAAAAAAAGAGGCTAAGGAGATGAGTAAGAAAATTGATCGGGAATTCAAGGTAGATCAGGTTAAATCAATGGTTCGTTCCCTTAAGTGAGCAGTGCCAGAAACAGATCTGGTCATCAGAAGAAAACGATAAAAAAAAGAGGGCCACAAAAAGGCAATAAGCGCCACCTCGCCAGACGTGGGTGGTTACGTATGCTGTTACGCAGATTGTTCCAGTTTGGCACTATTGTTTTGCTGCCAATTTTATTGCTCTATACGTTGTGGCTGGATTTTACGGTTCGTGATCAGTTTGAAGGCAAACGGTGGGAGCTGCCTGCACGAGTATACGCCTCTCCACTTGAGCTTTATGCCGGGAAGACAATAGATGCTGATCAACTGGTTAATTCACTTGATCAGTTGGGTTACCAAAAAAAACCCGGCTCTCTTTCTCGCAATGAGGGCAGTTATCTTCATCAAGAAGATACCGTTTCACTCCATAGCAGACGGTTTCATTTCTGGGACGGGATAGAGAAGTCCAGGCAGATTCGGGTCTCTATCAACCGGGGGAAAATCTCCAGAATAGTTGATCTGATAGAGGGGGATGATGTCGGGGTTGTCAGGCTGGATCCTCTGCCCATCGGCAGTTTTTATCCATCTCATGGGGAGGACAGGATTCTTCTTCGCCTGGAGGATGTGCCAGATATCTTTGTCCGCACCCTTACTACGGTAGAGGATCGATCTTTTTATGATCACATAGGGGTCAGTCCGGCAGGGATGGCTAGAGCTCTATTTGCCAATCTACGTGCTGGAAAGGCAGTTCAGGGTGGGAGCACGCTGACCCAGCAGTTGGCCAAGAATATGTTCTTGACCAGAGAACGTACTTTATGGAGGAAGTTCCAGGAGCTTTTGATCACCTTTATTCTGGAGTCCAACTTTCAGAAGAGCGAGATTCTTGAGGCCTATCTGAATGAGGTCTACTTTGGACAGGATCAGCGCCGTGCAATCCACGGAGTAGGGATGGCCAGTAGATTCTTCTTTGGGCATGATGCCGGCCAGCTTACGCTTGCCAAATCGGCACTGCTGGTTGGGATGTTAAAGGGGCCATCATGGTATAACCCGAGGAGACATCCAGAGAGGGCCAAGCAGCGTAGAAATATGATTGTTGATCTTCTGCTGCAGCAGGGAGAGATCTCTGAAAATGAGGCTGTGATGGCAAAGCACTCTCCGCTTGGTGTGTTGGAGCAGGCTCCATCAGGCGAGTCACGCCACCCAGCTTTTCTTGACCTTGTACGTAGGCAGATTCTGCGCGATTACAACAGAGAGGATCTTGTATCTGCAGGTTTGCAGATTTTCACAACTCTCAATCCAGAGGTACAGTCTGCTGCGGAAGAGAGTCTGAGAGAGAGAATTGGCGAGCTCAAAAATGGAGGCAAGCGTAATCTACAGGGGGCTGTCGTTGTAATCAGTCCGGATAATGGAGAGGTGGAGGCGATAGTTGGAGGAAGGGACTCTCGTGCTGCCGGATTCAATCGCGCATTGAATGCTGTTCGTCCAATTGGTTCACTGGTAAAGCCGGCAATCTACCTGACAGCCCTGGAACAGCCGGAACGTTATACGTTGATAACCCCATTGGTAGATAGACCGTTTGAGCTTGGAAAAGGCAAGAATCGGTGGCGACCGATGAATTATGACCGCAAGTATCATGGAGATGTTCAGCTCCACCGTGCACTGAGCCACTCTTATAATCTCTCTACAGCAAGGTTGGGGGTGGACCTTGGAGTTGGAAGGGTTGCCCACACCTTGAAGCGGCTTGGGGTGGAACGTGATATCCCCCGTTACCCATCAATTTTTCTTGGCTCCCTGGAGCTGTCACCACTTGATGTTGCAAAGCTTTATCAGCCTCTTGCAGGTGGAGGGGTGCGCTCACCACTGCGCTCCATACGTGCAGTAATGAACCGTAATGGGGCGCCGCTCAACCGTTATCCACTGCATCTTGAAGAGGTTGCCTCACCAAAAGCCATTGCCCTGTTGCAGTGGGGGATGCAGCAGGTTGTTAGATCTGGAACGGCACGTTATCTAAACAAGGTGGTATCACCATCAATGGGTCTGGCAGGCAAGACCGGTACCACAGATGAGTTGCGGGACAGCTGGTTTGCAGGGTTTAGTGGTGATCGCCTGGCCGTGATCTGGATGGGTAGAGATGATAATAATCCGGCAGGCCTTACCGGCTCATCTGGGGCACTGCGGGTATGGGGTAAATTGATGTCTCGGCTACCAGTAACCCCGCTCAATCTCCTCTATCCCGAGGGGGTGGTAAAGGTGTGGGTTGATGCGGATGGGTCAAGCACAGCCAGAGAATGTCCAGATTCCATGGAGATTCCCTTTATCGAGGGCAGTGAGCCAAATAGAGCGGTACAATGTGGCGCAAATGGATAGCGTACTGAAATGGATTTTAATAATTGGCCTGTTGTCGATTGCCGGTTGTGCGGCAACCTCAAGGATACCGGTTGAGGATCACTCGCTCTCGACCGGAGAAGGGTACTCGCCGTCAATTAAATATCCAGTAGCTAAGGCAGTGGTCAGACGGTCGCCGCCAGTAGCGGGAGAGACCCCGGATCCATTGCAGGAGATACTCAGACAGATTGAGTCTGCGCTGCAGCAGGGGGATGATTCAAAAGCAGAGGTGTTACTGGAACGGGCGCTGCGGATTGATTCACAGAGGGCAACTCTTTGGCATGATCTTGCCAGAATTCGCTACAGGCAGTCATCTTATGAGGAGAGTGTAACTCTGGCGCAGCGCTCAAATCGGCTGGCAACCGGAAAACCAGTTCTGCAACAGGAGAACTGGTCTCTGATTGCGCAGGCAAAGGATGCACTTGGAGACTCGTCAGGGGCAATTCAGGCAAGGCGCAGAGCAGGTAACTAGCGGTGGATTTTAGTGCTCCTTCAGAAGTTCTTGGTGAAAAAGGTCCATTTGCTGATGCAATAGATGGATTCCAGCCCCGTCATCCGCAGATGGAGATGGCGGATGCGGTAGATGCAGCAATAGGTGAAGAGAAAGTTCTGGTGGCTGAGGCGGGAACGGGGACAGGAAAGACCTATGCTTACCTGGTGCCAGCGCTGCTCTCTGGCAAGCGGATCATTATCTCTACTGGAACCAAGAATCTGCAGGATCAACTCTATCATCGAGATCTTCCAACAGTACGCAAGATTCTGGGGGCTTCATCAATTACTGCGCTGCTAAAGGGGCGATCCAACTATCTATGTATCCATCGGTTAAATCTTACTGAAGATCAGGGACGATTCTACTCCAGGAGGGAATCTGCCAAATTCATGAAGATCAGACGCTGGGCGATGGAGACTGTTAGTGGTGATATCTCCGAGATGAGCGATGTGGAAGAGGGTGATCTACTCTGGCCCAGAGTTACATCTACTGCAGACAACTGTCTTGGCCAGGAGTGCCCGGAGTGGGATGAATGTCACGTGGCCAATGCGCGACGCAGGGCACAGGAGGCTGACTTGGTAGTGGTCAACCACCACCTCTTCTTTGCTGATATGGCGCTGAGAGATGAGGGTTTTGGGGAGCTGTTGCCGGGCGCCAATGCGGTTATTTTTGATGAGGCTCACCAGCTGGCAGAGACAGCAACGAGCTTCTTTGGAGAGCGTATCAGCCACCGCCAGCTACAGGAGTTGGCAGAAGACACTGTTGCGGAGTATCTAACCGATGCGCCAGACCACAAGCCACTTCAACAGTGTGCAGATGACCTGAAAAAGGCAGTGGCCGACTTCCGCCTTATCATGGGTGACAGAATAGGGCGTTACCCGTGGGCTCAACTCTCCGCTAAACCAGAATTTCATGATGAGGCCGAGGCTCTCCAGCAGGCGATCAGACAGATTGCTGTTGAATTGGAAAAAGTTGCCGATCGAGGGAAGGGGCTGGAGGGGTGTGCACAGCGCGGAAAGGAGCTGCTAGATGGCTTTATTCGTCTTACGGGAGTGGCACCAGCGGGACAGATTCACTGGATGGAACTGCGTAAAAACGGTTTCTCTATACATCACACCCCGCTTGAGATCAGTGAGACATTTCAGAGCCATATGGCGGCCCGGAACTGTGGATGGATATTTACCTCGGCCACGATGACTGTAGGTGAGAGCTTCGACCACTTCCTGCGCGAGTTCGGGATTGACGAGGCGGAGACATTCCACTGGGAGAGCCCTTTTGATTTTCAGAACCAGTCTCTCTTCTTTCACCCACAGGGGCTTCCGCAGCCCAATAGCCCAGACTATGGCGAGAGAATGATGGAGGCCGTGCTGCCGGTTATCGAGGCCAGCCAGGGGCGTACCTTTCTTCTCTTCACCAGTCACCGTGCGCTGCGTTATGCGGCAGAATATCTGCGCGAGAGGGATATAGAGTTTCCCCTGCTGGTTCAGGGAGAGGCCCCTCGGAGCAGACTGATTGACCGTTTTCGTCGACTGGGGAATGCACTGCTGCTTGGAGCCTCCAGTTTCTGGGAGGGTGTCGATGTCCGTGGGGAGGCGCTCTCCTGTGTGATTATTGATAAATTTCCTTTCGCCTCTCCGGGTGACCCGGTACTGCAGGCAAAGATTGATGCCCTCAATAGCGATGGGCGAAATGCATTTATGGAGCTACAGCTGCCCCGGGCGGTAATTGCACTGCGCCAGGGGGCAGGGAGGTTGATTCGGGACGTGGAGGATAGAGGTGTCTTCGTAGTTTGTGATCCTCGTCTACTGAAGAAAAGCTACGGCCATACTTTCCTCAACAGTCTTCCGGATATGGCAAGAACCAGGGATATTGAGGATGTAAGAGAGTTCTTTGGCAGAGAACATAGGGAGGCGGCAGCATGAGCAGAAAAGAGAGGCGGCAGCATGAGCAGTAAAATACTGGCCATCGATACAGTCACCGAGGGGTGTTCAGCTGCACTGCTGGTGGGAGATGAGGTGGTAGAGAGGTTTGAGATAACACCGCGTGGCCACACCCAGCGGATACTGCCAATGGTGGATGAGCTACTCTCAGAGGCAGCTCTCCAACTCACCGCACTGGATGCCATCGCTTTTGACAGGGGGCCTGGTAGTTTTACCGGACTGAGGATTACAGCAGGAGTAGTGCAGGGGTTGGCTTATGGGGCTAGTCTTCCGGTAATCCCGGTCTCATCACTGGCAGCCCTTGCCTTTGCCTCATACAGGGAAAATCAAAACAGGAATATCTTGGCGGCCATTGATGCCAGAATGGGAGAGGTCTACTGTGGTTACTATCAGATCAACAATCAATCCCTTCCCGAATTAATAGGCGAAGAATCTGTGCTTCCACCAAACAAGATTAAAAAACTGCAAGGCCCATGGGTTGGAGTAGGCAGTGGGTTTGAGAGCTACAGAGAAGAGCTTAAGGAACACCTTGGGGAGAACCTGGTTCAGATGGATGGTGATGCACTCCCCCATGCAAAAGAGATTGCCCGGTTGGCTCTTCATGAGTTTGAATGTGGAAGGGTGTTAAGCCCAGAAGAGGCACAACCCGTCTATTTAAGGAACCAGGTGGTTCACCACAATAGTGAACTATAGTTGACAAATGAAGACATGTTAACTACAGTTAACATGTAATGGAAATCCGAAAAACAGAGATATTTAGCAAATGGTTTGATGGTTTAAGAGACCGAAGAGCTAAAGCGCGTATCCAAGCCCGTATTGATAGGGTGGAAATGGGTAATTTCGGTGATGTTGCTCCGGTAGGAGAAGGTGTCAGTGAATTACGCATCTTTTATGGCCCAGGCTACAGAGTGTATTTCATACAACAAGGCCCTGTTGTAGTCATACTTCTATCCGGCGGTGATAAAAGCACACAAACATCAGATATTACAAGAGCCAAAGAAATTGCTAAGCAGATTGAGGATTGAATTATGACCATTACTACTACTCGTTGGGATTCAGCTGAACATCTTAAAACCGAAGAAGAGATCCAGTTGTACTTAGAAGCCTGCCTAGAAGAAGCAGGAGATGATCCAGCATTTATTGTTCATGCTTTGGGAGTTATTGCACGTGCTAAAAATATGAGCCAGCTTGCCAGAGAAACAGGCATTACTCGTGAAGGGCTTTATAAGGCGTTGTCTCCAGAAGGTAATCCCACATTTTCAACAGTAGCTAAAGTAGCAAAGGCGTTGGGATTTAAGTTTACAGTGCAACCAACAATTTAAACCTTGCGCTAATACCGGTTTCGCCCCCGTCTAGTGAAAAGCTCATCTTTGCGCCTGTACTGGTTGTTGAGCACCACAATTGCAGCCATTGAGAGTTTGAGTCCTGCATGTTTAAGAACATGCCACTGAATTGCAGCATCATCCAGATGGTACGGCCTCACCCCGGTGGATGACTTTACCTCATAGAGCTCCCAGCTATCATCCCCGAGATGGAGGATGTCGACCATCACCAGCACACTGTTTTCGCTGAACGTGGCCTCATAGATGGTCTGCGCACCAGAATTGATCAGCTCACGACTCCTATCGATCATTCCTCCAAAGTTTCTGTAGTCAAACTCGATAACCTCACCACATGGACAACGCGGGCTTTAAACGCTGGATGACCGACACGGTGTTCGACCTGACCTTCAACAGCGGCGGGCCCTAACGAATAAGGATAGATCGTGGCTGCGCACGATCTATCCTTATTCGTTAGCTATAAAATAAAGATTGACGTTATGACGTCATAACGCTATTCTTCGCTGAAGAGGACTATAATTATGAGTGAGTTATCAAAAAGATCTACAGTTTATTTTGACCCCAGCATTCACCTCGCTTTGCGAATGAAAGCAGCAACAGCCCATATCTCAGTATCTGAGGTGGTTAATGAGGCTGTACGTATTGCTTTACAAGAGGATCAGGAAGATTTGAGTGTTTTTGAAAAAAGAGCAGATGAGCCAATCCTAAGCTATGAAGAGCTTTTGAAAGATTTATCGTCCCATGGCAAGCTATAGCCTTGCTTTCAAAAAATCTGTAGCTAAAGATTTACGTAGCATCCCTAATCATGATGTAAAACAAATCCTGAAACGGATTGAATCATTGTGCAAAAACCCAAGAGCAAAAGGTTCCATTAAACTTTCAGGGCAGGAAAAATATAGAATAAGGCATGGTGTGTATCGAATTCTGTATGAGATCCAGGATGCAGAGCTTGTAGTATTTGTAGTCAAGGTCGCACATCGTAGTAAAGTATATAAAAGCAGCTAACAATACAATGCCCCGACTGCTACCACCACAGTCGCTGCGTTCCTTACGCGTCGGGTGATTGTAGGCGTTCGAAAGCCATGTTGTTTTTTATGAAAGGCAGAAAAGGGTCGATAATAGACATTACAAAAAAAGCCCCATGATGTTTATTCATGGGGCTTTTTCCTTTTTATCGGTTGAGGATTTTAGTCAAAAATAAACTCCCCACCTCCAAGTCTCTTTTTGATCTCTCCAATTACCCTCTCCTCATCGGCCTCATCCTTGGCAACAAAGGTGACGGAGAAGCGGATAAAGTTACCTGCATCATCCCAGGGTACGGTGGAGATCATCTTCTCTTTGATCAGGTATTGGGAGAATGCCTCACCACTGTCAAATGTGATTCCATCTCTGGTTCCAGTTGGGGCCTTTACGTAGAGGTAGAATGTGGCTTTGGGTTTCTTGATCTCAAATCCTGCACTGGTGAGTGCATCAACCAGTAGATTATGCCTTCTGGAGTATTTGGCACTGGTCTTTTCGGTGATCTCGGGGTGTTGCAGGCAGTAGACTCCAGCCTGCTGAATGGCGGCAAACTGGCCAGAGTCGTTATTGTCCTTGATGGCTGCGAACGCCTTTACCATTAGCTCGTTACCGGCAATAAATGCCAGACGCCATCCGGTCATGTTGTAGGCCTTGGATAGTGATTGAATGGCAACACCAACCTCTTTTGCCCCCTCCACATTGAGGAAGGAGTATGGTTTCTCGCCATCAAAGGTGAGTGCAGCATAGGCCTCGTCGGAGACGATCATGACGCCGTTCTCCTTGGCAAACTGGATCGCCTTCTTGTAGAAGGTCTCGGTAGCAACTGCACCGGTGGGGTTGTTTGGGTAGTTGAGGTAGAGCAGTTTCGCTCTCTTCTTCTGGTCGTCAGTGAGCGCGTCCAGATCGGGAAGAAAGTCATTCTCCTCTAGCAGCGGAAGGTTGACTACTTCACCTCCAACTCCCTGGGTGGTTGTTCCCAGCAGTGGGTATCCCGGGGTAGTCATGATGGTGATGTCTCCGGGGTTGATAAAGGCCATAGGGAGTAGTGCAAGAACAGGCTTGCTGCCAATTCCATGGTTGATCTCACTGTTTGGATCCAGCCCTTTGACCCCGAACACACTATCCATGTAAACGGCAGCTGCATCCTTGAAGGGCTGTACTCCATTGTCGGTATAGCCACGGTTCTCCCAGTTTTTGGCCTCTTGGTATAGCACCTCGATAACCTCAGGTTCTGCCATCCAGTCTGGCTCCCCAACACCCATATCGATCATCTCTGTCTCTGGGTTGGCCTCCATGGCTGCACGCTTTGCCCGTTTGATCTTTTCGAACTTGTAGATGTTGGTGTCTTTGCCAAACTGATTGCCACCGATGCGGTCGGCGAATAGTTGCTGGATATAGCTTTCCATGTTTTTTCTATCCTTGTTTACTGAAAATTATCTGTACGTTGAAAATTGTTGCGGGATTGTAACGATTACTCGGGTTATATGCACCCACCGCAGCTCCCGCAGCTCCAGTCATTTTGGTTTATCGCCTGGTAGAACCAGCTCAGATGTTGCTCATCAAGGGGGATATTGTTTGTCTCAAAAAAGTTGGTGATCCACTCCATGTTCTCCAGAATCCATTCGTCCTCTTCCAGCCCTTCAGCAAATTCCGGATCATCTGGATAGAGATAGCTATAGATTCCAAAGGTTCCCATCTCCTCATCTCTTTTTGCCAATGGAAGCTGGATTGGTTTTCCTTTATAGCTAATCTGCCAGTGTCCAAGACAGACTGTGTGTCCCTGTTCTGACCACTCTGCCATAAATGGGTTGTCTGTGTTGTTGTCCATTATTGGTTGTTGCAGTCCAGAGCCTCTCTGATTTGGTTGCTGATTGAGAGGTTCTGTTCGTTGTTATCAAGTGGTGAGTTGTTCTGGTTGGTAACCCAGAATAGATCTTCTACCCGTTCCCCCAGGGTTGCAATTTTTGCGGCATGTACTCGAATATTGCAATTCATCAGGGAGCGACAGATAGTGGAGAGGAGGCCTGGACGGTCAGTTGTATTGATCTCGAGAATGGTTTGCTGTTTTCTTCTGTCTTGACGGAATGTGACGCTACTGTTTCCGCGAAAGTGTTTCTGATGACGAGAGTGACGGAAGCTTACAGGTTGAGACAGCAGGGTTGGATGGTTGATCTCACTACGAATAGTCGCCCTGATTTTGTCCATCCACTCTCTGTCCTGGATGGTTTCTCCGTGTTGATCAAGTACGGTAAACAGATCCAGTGCATGGCTATCAAGTGTGGTGTTGATTTTTGCAGCATGGATATTGAGACCTAAAGACTCCATAGTGTGGACCAGAATTGAGAACAGGAACTGACGATCTCTGTCATATATAAGAATCTCGCTTCCTCCATGGTGGCTCTCTCTATTGAACTGGATCAGTGGAAGCTGTTTGGTGTTTAGTATGGAGCGGGTATGCCAGTATATTTCTCTGGAGTCATGCTTTTGAAAATACTCTTCCTCAAAGTTCTTCCAAAGTTGTTCTATATCTCTGGTTAGTACTCCCTTCTGTGTCAGGATGCCCATTACCTCCACCTTGCGATGCTCCACCATATCTCTTTCGGCAATAACATCGGGGCTTGTATCTTGTTTCAGGACATTGCATGTTTGTTGATAGAGGCGTGATAGCAGGGAGTCTTTGA
This sequence comes from Candidatus Thiopontia autotrophica, assembly GCF_982804495.1. Classification (NCBI taxonomy): domain Bacteria; kingdom Pseudomonadati; phylum Pseudomonadota; class Gammaproteobacteria; genus Candidatus Thiopontia; species Candidatus Thiopontia autotrophica. The sequence continues at coordinate 200,009 of NZ_CEYDPX010000001.1, forward strand.
AGTGGTTCCATAGCGTGCTGTTGGTGGCACGTATATCTGCAACTGTAAGAAGGTAGAGCTTCTCAAGACGCGACTGTTGGACAACTTTTTTTGCAAAGGCGTGAATCTCTGCAGGGTCATCAATATCTTTTCTCTGTGCAACTGTGGACATGGTGAGATGGTTTTGAACTAACCATGAAATCTCATCAGTGCTCTTTTTGTCGATCTGGTGTTGTTGGCAGAACTCCTGAACTACCTGGACACCAAGTTGTGAGTGGTCTCCGTTACGTCCCTTGGCAATATCATGAAATAGTGCGGCTAGATAGAGACGTTCGGGGTGGCTGATTTTGAGAATAAGCTCACTTAGCTTGGGAGACTCGTGGTGAAACTCGGGAATTGTCAATCTTCTAAGATTACGAATTACAAACAGCGTGTGTTCGTCAACTGTGTAGGCATGGAAAAGATCATACTGCATTAGACCAACTATGCGCTCAAAAGCTGGAAGGTAGGCTCCAAGTATTCCGTACCTATTCATGTGACGTAGAGTGTGGGTTAACCCCTCTGGTTGATAGAATAGTTGCAGAAATAGTTGCTGGTTTTTGTTGTTCTGTCTGAAGTCTGAATCAATAGTATGGCGAGCCGTACGTATATGACGAATGGTTTCTGCAGTTACCCCTTTGATCTCTGGATGGTCACGAAGGGTTGTGAAGAGCAAAAGAATCAGGGACGGGTCTCTCTTGAGGGAGTCTTTGTGCAAGATGGTGAGATAGCCCCCACTGATTCCAAAGTGTTTATCAATAGTGACAGGGGCCTTATCCTCGGATGGGGTCAACAGCTTTTCTTCAAATAGTTGTAACAGCATCTCATTAAGCAGAGAGAGTTCTCTGATTATCCTGAAATAGCTGTGCATGAAAGATTCCACCCCAATGCCTCGTTCGCTATCGAGATGCCCAAAATATTTTGCCAGCTCTGGCTGATGCTCAAATAGAAGACGCTCTTCCGCACGTTCTGCAATCAGGTGCAGTGCAAAACGGATCTCCCATAGCCTCTCTTGTCCGGCATTAAGATCAGCAGACTCCTCTTCGGTCAGGAAATTGTGGTCAATCAGTTCATCAAGATATTGAGACCTGACAGCTGTGCTATCTGGATGGTGCTCTTTTCCGCTGGATCCAAAGTGGCGACGTGTTACCCAGATGATATTCTGGATATCTCGTAGTCCGCCAGGCCCCTCTTTGATGTTTGGTTCCAGGTTGTAGGCGGTGTCATTCTGTTTCTCCAGTCGTGCCCTCTGTTCATTTCGCTTGGCTATAAAAAAAGGGCCACTGGGCCAGATGGAGTCGTCAGTGATGAGTTGCTGTAGTTTGGTAAATACCTCTTCCGACCCTGATAGCAGGCGTGATTCCAGCAGGTTGGTAGCCACGGTAATGTCCGCACGTCCCTCCTCAATGCATTCATGGAGAGAGCGTACACTATGGCCGATTTGCAGACCCAGATCCCAAAGCAGGGTGATGAAAGACTCAATTGGTTTACTATCTTCCCCCTCTTGGGGAATAATCAGCAGGTCAATGTCAGAAAAGGGGTGAAGTTCACGACGACCATATCCTCCAACTGCAATGAGAGATGCGGCAGATTTATTGGAGGCTAAATTTCCCCAAATCTTCCTTAATATAAGATCAATTACATCACTACGAGCCCTGATAAGGTTACGGGCGGAATGGCCATCGTGAAACTGTCGGGCTATGTTTTGTTGGCTAGCTTTGAGGATTTCCCGAATTTTGAGTGAGTCAACAATCTTGCCACCAACCGCCTCAGTGAGTGCTTGATTCAGCGAATCACTCAGTGGGTTAGAGGTCATCCTCTTCCTCTCTGCGTGTCAGGACTTCAACACCATCCTCGGTCACCAGTAGGGTATGTTCCCACTGTGCAGATAGGCTACGATCCTTGGTGGTGACAGTCCAGTTGTCAGTTGGATTAAGTCTGCTGTGACGTTTTCCGGCATTTATCATGGGTTCTATGGTGAAAATCATCCCCGCTTCCAATATCGGGCCGGTTCCCTGTTCACCATAGTGTAAAACTTGTGGCTCCTCATGGAACTCTTTACCGATACCATGACCACAGTACTCGTGAACTACCGAGAAATTATATTTCTCTGCGTGTTTCTGAATGATGTGGCCGATATCTCCCAGGTGGACTCCTGGCTTTACAAGTGCAATTCCCTTGAGTAGACACTCTCTCGATACCTGAACAAGACGCTGTGCCCGAATTGGGACCTTGCCAATGGTAAACATCTTGCTGGTGTCACCATGATACCCATCCTTTATTACAGTGATATCAATATTGATGATATCTCCCTTTTTTAACCTCTTCTTGCCGGGAATTCCATGGCAGATAACGTGGTTGACTGAGGTGCAGATTGATTTGGGGAAGCCATGGTAGTTGAGAGGGGCAGGAGTTGCCTTCTGCACATTGACGATATAGTCATGGCATATCTGGTCAAGCGCTTCTGTAGTAATACCTGTGACAACATGTGGTTCGATCATGACCAATACATCAGCGGCCAGCCGTCCAGCGACGCGCATTTTCTCAATCTCTTCGTCAGTTTTGATGATGATGCTCATAATGAGGTAATTACAGAAAGTATGTTTGTCTAAAAAGGTAGTGCGTAGTATACTTCGCGCGCATTTTCTGTGAGAGAAAGTGTAAATTTAATTCACACGCATGCTGTCATTATGAGCCCGGGTGTCGCTTTAACAGGTGATTGGGGTCATCAGGTATGCGGAGGCTAAACCCAAAGTAACTGTTATTTAACTATCAAGTCAAACAGTTGCGAAAATATAGAGAGAGAAAAAATATGTCCGTTTCTATGAGACAAATGCTTGAAGCCGGTGTCCATTTTGGCCACCAGACCCGTTTTTGGGATCCAAAGATGGCCCCATATATTTTTGGGGATCGTAACAAAATCCATATCATCAACCTTGAGAAGACATTGCCAATGTTTCAGGATGCAATGAACTTCATTGGTGGTGTTGCAGCCAAGAATGGCAAGGTCCTGTTTGTTGGAACCAAGCGTGCTGCTCAAAAGACTGTGCGCGAAGAGGCAGAGCGTGCGGGTATGCCATACGTTAACCACCGCTGGCTTGGTGGAATGCTTACAAATTTCAAGACTGTTAAGCAGTCTATTCGTCGTTTGAAAGATATTCAGGCGATGCGTGATGATGGTCGTCTGGAAAGATTGACCAAAAAAGAGGGGCTGATGATGTCTCGTGAGCTGGATAAGCTTGAGCATACATTGGGTGGAATCCAGGATATGGGTGGTCTGCCATCAGCAATTATCGTGGTTGATACAGGTCATGAAGGTATTGCGATCAATGAGGCCAGAAAGTTGAAAATTCCGGTTATTGGGGTTGTAGACACCAATAATAATCCTGAGGATGTGGATTATGTGATTCCTGGAAATGATGATGCAATTCGTGCAATTCAACTCTATGTTCGTGCGGCTGCAGATGCGATTTTAGATGCCAAGGCGGCAACAACTACAGCAGCACCTGCTGAAGAGAAGGCGCCAGCAACAGAGAAGGCGCCAGTGAAAGAGAAGGTTGAAGCAGCAGCAGATGCGCCTGCAGAGACAGCAGTTGCTGCCACTGAAGAAGAGTCTGAGCAAGGATAAGGAGATAAGGGATGGCAATTACAGCAAGTCAGGTAAAAGAGCTGCGAGAACGCACTGGTGCCGGCATGATGGAGTGCAAAAAAGCACTTGTTGAGACTGATGGTGATATAGATGTAGCTATTGAGAACCTGAGAAAATCTGGTTTGGCCAAGGCTGACAAGAAGGCATCAAGAGTTGCAGCCGAAGGTGTTGTGGCAATTAGTGTAAGTGATGATGGTTCACGTGGGGTAATGGTTGAGGTGAACTGTGAGACTGACTTTGTTGCCAAGGGTGATGAGTTCGTTGAGTTTGCCAATCAGATTGCGTCAACAGTTCTGGCTGGATCACCAGCGGATGTGGCGGTACTTTCCGATATGGATCTGGCTGGTGGGTCTACTACCGTTGAGGTTCGTCGTCAGGAGTTGATTGCGAAACTGGGAGAGAACATGACAGTGCGTCGTTTCTCTGTAATTGATTCCAGAGGTGGAGTAATAGGATTCTATTCTCATGGTGGTCGTATTGGTGTGATGACTGCCCTGCAGGGTGGTGATGCTCTGTTGGCCAAGGATGTCTCCATGCATGTGGCAGCAATCCGTCCAATAGCACTTTCTGAAGATGATATTCCGGCAGATGTTTTGGCCAGGGAGAAAGAGATATTCTCTTCCCAGGCAGTAGAGAGCGGCAAGCCTGAAAACATCATTGAGAAGATGGTGGTTGGAAAAATGAAGAAATTTGTCAATGAGGTTACTCTGCTTGGACAGCCTTTTGTAAAAGATGCAGATCAGACTATCGCACAATTGATGGAATCCAATGGGGCTACCATCGTGGAGTTTGCACGTCTTGAGGTGGGTGAAGGAATCGAAAAGAGAGAAGAGAACTTCGCGGATGAGGTTATGGCTCAGATTAATGGTTAGAGAGATCTTTTTTAGCTGTTAGAGTTTTGAGAAAGCCTTCTATTATGGAAGGCTTTTTTTTGACTTTAATATGTAGGAGTAACAGACTCCTTATGGGTTAATGTTTTGTACTTGAAGAGGAAATTGTGATGTCAGATCGACCAATCTATCGACGCATTTTACTTAAGCTGAGCGGGGAGGCTCTTATGGGAGAGGGTTGTCAGGGTATAGATCCGACAATTCTTGCACAGATGGTTGAGGAGATATCTGCAATTACAAAACTTGGTGTTCAGGTAGCGATCGTAATTGGTGGGGGTAACTACTGTCGTGGAGCCAGTCTGGCAGAGGCCGGGGTAGACAGGGTTACTGGTGACCAGATAGGGATGCTGGCTACTGTCATGAATGCAATTGCAATGAGGGATGCATTGGATCAGGCTGGAATTGCTGCCAGAGCCATGTCTGCATTCAAAATTTCCAAGGTTTGTGATGAATATACAACTCGTGATGCGATTGCGGCACTTGATAATGGAGAGGTGGTACTGTTTGCGGCTGGTACAGGCAATCCTTTTTTCACAACCGATACTGCGGCATGCCTGAGAGGTATTGAGATAAAGGCAGATGTAGTGATGAAAGCGACCAAAGTTGATGGAGTGTATAGTGCAGATCCAGTCAAGGAGCCAGATGCAACACTGATCAAGCGTATAAGTTATGATGAGGTGCTCGAGAGGCAGCTTGGAGTGATGGATTTGACTGCAATTGTTCTCTGTCGGGAGCATAATATGCCGCTTAGGGTATTTAATATGGTGCGCCATGGTGGTTTGCGTGGCGCGTTGATGAGTGAAGATGAGGGAACATTGGTGGTTTCCGCGTCTTGATGGTTAAAGATGTTTAGAAAGGAATTCTGAGAATGATTAATGAGATCAAACAGGATGCGAAGGGGCGCATGGGGAAGAGTGTTGAATCGCTTAAGGGGGAGCTCTCCAAGCTTAGAGCTGGTCGTGCCCACCCCAGCCTGTTAGAACAGATAAGTGTGGATTACTACGGTAGTAGTACCCCCTTGAATCAGGTCGCCAATGTTACAGCCACAGATTCACGCACATTGACAATAGTTCCATGGGAGAAAACCATGGTTCAGCCAATTGAGAAGGCGATTATGGAGGCTGATCTCGGCCTTAATCCTGCAACTGCAGGTACTATTATACGTATTCCACTGCCACCGTTGACAGAAGAGAGGCGCCGTGATCTGGTTCGTGTGGTCAAGCATGAGGGTGAATCTGCCAAAGTGGCTATCCGCAATATTCGTCGTGATGCCAATAGTGATTTCAGGGACCTGCTTAAGGAGAAGGAGATTTCTGAAGATGAAGAGCATGATGCCATTGATGATGTGCAGAAGTTGACTGATCAGCATGTCGCCGAGGTGGGCAAAATAGTTCAGGCTAAGGAAGATGACCTGATGGAGATATAGGCGTATCTCAAGCCTCAATCTATAATCCACACGTGCCACCGAAAAACCGAATTCCGCGCCATATTGCCATCGTTATGGATGGTAATGGACGCTGGGCGCGCAGGCAGAAACGGCCACGTTTCTGGGGGCATAAGCGTGGGGTGGAGCGAGTTCGTTCCACTGTAGAAGGCTGTATTGATTTGGGGGTTGAGGCCCTTACCCTGTTTGCCTTTAGTACAGAAAACTGGAGACGACCTGAGGAGGAGGTTTCGTTTTTGATGGATCTCTTTATGTCTTCACTAAAGAGAGAGGTTAAGCGTCTACACAAAAATGGTATTCGTCTCCGTGTTATTGGAGACAAGAGTGGTTTCTCGGAAAAGCTTCAGGCTACCATTGCAGAGGCAGAGGAGTTAACCAAAGATAATTCCAGGTTGTCTCTGAATATTGCAGCCAATTATGGCGGACGTTGGGATATTACAGAGGCAACTCGTACACTGTGTCATCAGGTGGCAAATGGAACGTTAGCTCCGGAGCAGATCACTGAAGAGATATTGCATGAGCAAGTTACTCTGAGTGACCTACCTGATCCAGAGCTGTTTATTCGTACCGGGGGAGAGAAGCGGGTAAGTAATTTTCTACTCTGGCAGATGGCCTATTGTGAATTCTATTTTTCAGATCTGTTCTGGCCAGAGTTTGATCGCCAGGCTCTGGATTTGGCTGTCAGCTCTTTTGAGGGCAGACAACGCAGGTTTGGTAGAACCGGGGATCAGTTGTTGGAGGAAGAGGATTGATTCTGTCGCCCTTTGCTCAACGTACAATTAGTGCATTGGTATTGGGGCCATTGCTGTTATGGTCTATCTTCTATCTGCAGGGAGATGAGTTTTTTGTTCTGCTTATGCTGTTGCTTGTTCCTGCAGCATGGGAGTGGGGACGCCTATCTGGACAGACTCTGATTTTACCTCGCATTGTCTACACTACAATATTGATTGTTCTCTTCTATTTTGGCAGTTTTATCCCATTGGGGGTGCTACTCAGCATTGCACTTATCTGGTGGGTTTCCGCACTCTTTTGGTTGCGATATTTTCCTGAAAGAACGAAGTGGGTTTTTAGTCGCAACATGGGGCATGTTGCAGGAATAATCGTGTTGATTCCTGCGTGGCATGCACTGGGTGAGATTCATCAATATGGAGTCGAGTTTTTACTGTCATTGTTATTGTTAGTCTGGAGCGCAGATACGGGCGCGTATCTGGTCGGACGCAAATTCGGCAACAGAAAATTGGCCCCTAATGTGAGTCCAAAAAAGAGCGTTGAAGGGTTGTTGGGCGGAGTTGGTTTCGCATTAATTACAGCAATTATTGCCTATAGTTATCTGGTAAAAATAGATATGGGATTACCTCTTTTCCTGTTGATAGCAGTAGGAGTGGTTATATTTTCGGTGGTTGGTGATCTGGTAGAGAGTGCGTATAAACGTAACGCAGGAATAAAGGATAGTGGTAGCTTGATTCCTGGGCATGGAGGTATGCTGGATCGAGTAGACAGCCTGACTGCAGCAGCACCGATTTTTCTATTCCTGCTGACTGTTGTTGGAGGGCTATGATGGGGGATGGATGTCAGCAGGGGGTAACTGTGCTGGGTGCAACTGGATCTATTGGCAGGAGCACCCTTGATGTTATATCTCGGCACCCAGACAAATATCGGGTTGTTGCGCTTACTGCACATAAGCAGATTAATCTGCTTGCAGAGCAGTGTGGAGAGTTTCATCCTGAATTTGCGGTGGTAACCGAGGCTGATAGTGCAGAGAAATTGTCAGGATTGTTGTCTGAGATTAGTCCAGAGACAGAGGTTCTTTCTGGTATCGAAGGGATGGAGAGAGTTGCATCCGAATCCTCGGTTGATCAGGTGATGGCTGCAATTGTCGGAGCAGCGGGTCTACACCCGACAATGGCTGCGGTACGTGCAGGCAAGCGTGTTTTACTGGCCAACAAAGAGTCTATGGTGATGACGGGTCACCTTTTTATGGATGAGGTTGAGGCTTGTGGCGCCCAACTTCTTCCCATTGATAGTGAACACAATGCTATTTTTCAATGCCTGCCCCAGGATGCGGCGCTGGGGAAGTTTTCGCATGGGGTGGAGAAAATATTGTTGACTGGTTCTGGTGGCCCATTCCGTAATCGTGCAACAGATACACTGTCTACAGTTACACCGGAGGAGGCGATTGCCCACCCAAACTGGAGTATGGGAAAAAAGATCTCTGTCGATTCTGCAACAATGATGAACAAGGGGCTTGAGTTTATTGAGGCTTGCTGGCTGTTCGGGGCTACTCCGGATCAAATTCAGGTGGTCATTCATCCAGAAAGCATAATCCACTCTATGGTTCAGTATAGTGACGGTTCTGTTCTGGCTCAGATGGGGAATCCGGATATGAGAACCCCAATTGCGCATGCGTTGGGATGGCCGCAAAGAGTTGGGTCGGGGGTGGAGCATCTGGATCTGTTTGAGGTTGCAGAGTTGAATTTTGAAAAACCTGATTTCGGCCGTTATCCATGTCTTCGACTTTCAATTGATGCAATGAGGCGAGGAGGCAGTGCAACCACGGTACTGAATGCATCAAATGAGATTGCAGTTGAGGCATTTCTGAATGGGCAAATTGGTTATATGGAGATTGCAGATGTGATTGAGGAGACTCTAAGTATGGTGGCTGTGGAGGAGGTGACTGATCTTGATCTGGTGCTTGCCAAGGATAGTGAGTCACGTACAGTGGCCACTGCGCAGATTGATAAACGGCGTTCATTGCCAGGTTCCAGGATGCAATAAAGATGGGATCAGGACTGTATGCACTGTTGGCTTTTATCGTCGCCATTGGAATCTTGGTAACCGTACATGAATTTGGCCACTTTTGGGTGGCACGTCGCGTAGGGGTAAAGGTGCTACGTTTTTCAGTGGGGTTTGGACGCCCGTTATGGAAGCGAACAGGGCAGAGGGATGGGACTGAATATGTAATTGCTGCCCTGCCACTCGGTGGTTACGTGAAGATGCTTGGAGAGGGGGGGGATGAAGAGGTTACGGAGTCGGAAAAAGAGCGCTCTTTTGATAATCAATCACTGGGGGCACGGGCGGCAATTGTAGTGGCGGGGCCACTATTTAACTTCGTGTTTGCAGTTATTGCATTTGCCGCAGTACAGATGATTGGTGTCAGTGGGATGAAACCGATTATTGGAGAGGTGGCTGAAAGCTCCATATCTTCATCAGCCGGCCTGGAACAGGGTGATGAGATTGTTTCAGTAAATGGAAATCCGGTACGAATCTGGCAAGAGGCACTAGAGGGGGTTCTTGGGTCTGCGGTACTGGGAACTCCGATTGCATTGGAGGTCGTCAGTTCGTCTGGTCTGCACCAGCAGATGGTATTAGAGAACCCATTTGGTGAGAATATTCCGGAGGGTCCGGAGATGCTGGAACAGCTAGGATTTTCAATTAATCGCCCACATGTTCCTCCAAGGATTGGCGAGTTGGTATCTGGCGGTGCTGCAGAGCTGGCAGGGTTTGAGTCTGGAGATCTGGTGCTGACCGTTGATGGTGAGGATGTGCTGTCATGGCAAGATTGGGTTAAGTGGATACAGGATAGCCCTGGGCGCCCACTCACATTGACTATTGAGCGTGATGAGGTGGTGTTTCCATTGGAATTGGTGCCAGCTGCAGTTGAGTTGGAGCAAAAAATTATAGGCCGAATCGGGGCATCTGTTGATCTAACCAAATATCGTCAGGAATATTACCGAGAGGTTAGGTATGGGCCACTGGATGCACTGGTGCGTGGGGCAGAAAAGTGTTGGGAGATGGCGTCAATGACCATTCAGGTGATGGGACGCATGGTTGCTGGTACTACCTCTACTGACGGACTGAGCGGCCCTATCAGTATTGCCGGTTATGCTGGAGCCTCTATGGAGGCTGGAGTAACTCCGTTCATCTCATTTTTGGGGTTGATTAGTCTCAGTCTTGGGGTGCTGAATTTGTTGCCAATTCCGATGCTGGATGGCGGTCACCTGTTGTACTACCTTGTAGAGTGGGTGCGAGGAGAACCTCTTTCAGAGCGGGTAATGGCATTGGGACAACGGGTGGGAATTTTATTTCTGGTTGGATTGATGTCGTTGGCACTATACAATGATCTGCTGCGTTTAATGTGATATGTTCAACAGTTAGGTAATAAAGTCAGGCAATTATGCAACGTATTGTTTTTTCACTATTTATTCTGTTTTCCTCGCTCTCCTCATGGGCCTTTTCTCCATTTGTGATAGAGGATATCAGAGTGGAGGGGTTACAGCGTATCTCTGCAGGTACAGTATTTAATTATCTTCCATTGAGTGTTGGAGATGAGCTTACATCTCGTGGATCAGCAGATGCGGTAAGATCACTGTTCAAGACAGGCTTTTTCAAGGATGTTCGTCTTGAGCAGGATGGAAATGTTCTGCTGGTTTCGGTCATTGAGCGCCCCGCAATTGCTGATATTACGATTGATGGCAATAAAGTTATCAAGACAGAGGATCTTGAAGAGGGTTTGAAGGGGATTGGGCTGGCCGAGGGGAGAGTGCTGGATCGTGCTCTGCTGGATAAAATTGAGGCAGAACTTCGTCGCCAATACCTTGGGATGGGGCGTTACGGGGTTGAGATTAAAACCACAATTACCCCACTGGAACGCAACCGTTCTGCAGTCAGGATTAAGGTAAAAGAGGGTGAGAGTGCACGAATCCGGCAGATAACGCTGATTGGAAACAGGGCATTTGAGACCGACGATTTGAGGGATCTATTTCAGTTGAATACTGGAAACTGGCTCTCTTTCTTTACCAAAAGTGACCGTTACTCGAGGCAGAAGCTTACAGGTGATCTGGAGGCACTACGTTCCTGGTATATGGATCGTGGATACATCAATTTTGAGATCGACTCTGCCCAGGTCTCTATTACCCCTGATAAACAGCAGATATACATCACTATCAATATGAGCGAGGGTGACAGGTTTACCCTGGGCAAGGTCGAGTTGGCCGGTAATATGGTGGTACCAAGAGATGAGTTGTTGGAATTGGTGTCTCTTAATGAGGGTGAGGTGTTCTCCAGAAAGGGGATTGCTTCTGTGAATGAGGCACTTACCAACCGTCTTGGCGAGGATGGCTATGCCTTTGCCAATATCAATGTGATTCCTGAGCTGGATAAAGAGAAGCATCTGGTTGATCTGGTTTTCTTTGTCGACCCCGGTAATCGTGTATATGTTGATCGAATCAATATTGTTGGCAATACTAAAACTCAGGATATGGTTATTCGACGAGAGATGCGCCAGTATGAGGGGAGCAGGTTCTCCAACAAAGAGGTGGAGCGCTCCCAGACCAGAATTCGCAAGCTTGGCTATTTTGAGGATGTTGCGGTAGAGACAGTTCCAGTGGCTGGAACCACAGATCAGGTGGAGCTGAATTACCAGGTTACGGAGAATCCAACAGGAAGTATGATGATTGGTGCCGGTTACTCTCAAACTGATGGTATGGTCATGAGTCTGAATCTTCAGCAGAACAATTTCATGGGTTCTGGCAAGAGTGTGGATGTTGAGTTCAATAACAGCAGTACCGAGAGTGCCTATGGGCTAGGATACAGGGATCCCTATTTTACAGAGGATGGAGTTAGTCTTGGTGGTGGAATTCACTATAAACAGAGAGACTCATCAGACGAACAGAGTACATATAGCTATGACTCAATGAGCATGAATTTTGATTTGGGTCTTCCAACCAGCGAATACGATAAACTTTTTGTCGGGTTTGAACCACAACATATGAGTGATGCCACTTGCGGAACATCATCAACAAGCAGCGAATGTGATACTTTCCTGGCGGCTGAGGGGAGCTCTTTTAATGTGTTTGAGTTCACCGCAAGCTGGAGTAGAGATAGTCGTAACAGATCAATTTTTCCCGACCAGGGCAGTTATCAGCGTTTCAAGGCGGAGTTAGGTACTCCAGGCGGCGTTGAGTACTACAAGGCTGACTACAGACACAGCTTCTTCTACCCTATATCTGAGGATTACACCATGTTACTGAAAGGAGACATTGGTATTGGTGATGGCTATGGAGACCAGAATACACTACCATTTTTCACCCGTTACTATGCAGGTGGTGAGGGCTCAATTCGTGGCTTTAAAGGTAACTCCGTAGGCCCGACCGATGATGCAGGAAATGCTGTTGGTGGAAATCTGAAAGGAGTTGTGAATGCTGAGATTATTCTTCTAGTTCCTTTTCTTGAGGAGGTAAAATCAACCAGAGTAAGTGGTTTCGTGGATTTGGGAACCGTTGCGAAGAAGGCCAGTGATTTGAGTGGTGAGTTGCGTGCCTCTGCAGGTGTGACTGCGAAGTGGCTCTCCCCGGTTGGTCCAATGACATTTAGTTGGGCAAAACCGTTAAGAAAAAAGTCTGGGGATGATCTGGAATCATTCCAGTTCAGATTGGGGCAGATGTTTTAGTAATTATTTCAGGGGATGGGGATGAATATAAAGAAAACAGTAACTATTTTTGTAATGATGCTTTGCAGTACAGTCAATGTGTACGCAGAGGGGAGCAGAATTGGATTTGTGAATATTAATCTTTTACTACAAAAGGCACCTCAGGCACAAGCTGCAACCAGTCGTCTGGAAGAGGCATTTGGTGATAGAAAGATAGAGGTTCTTGATTTTCAGAAAAGGTGTAAAAAGATGGGGGAGGATCTGGAGAAAGAGGGTGCTGCATTGAGTAAGCAACAGAAACAGAGAAAGCTCCTGAAGATACGTTCTTGTAGTAGTGAGTTGAAGTTGATGGATGAGGAGTATGGGGCAGATCTGCGGATTGCACAGGCTGAAGAGCTTCAAAAGTTACAGAAACTTGTGTTCAAAATGGTCGATAGAGTGGCGAAAGATGAACAGTTTGACCTTATAGTAAATGAGTCAGTTATCTTCGCATCACCTCGTGTAGATATATCTCGTACTGTATTAAATGCCCTGAAATCAATGTCAGGAAATGGTGATAACGGCGCATCTGTAGAGACAGCACAGTAGGGGGCAGGAGCTCTATGGGAACAACTCTGGGTGAGATTGCAGAGCTTATAAACGCCGAACTTGTGGGCGACTCTGCTTGTGTTGTTGAAGAGATTGCCGCCCTTGAGGGTGCGACCAGTAATCAGATCTCATTTCTCTCCTCAGACAAGTTTCTCTCCCAGCTTCAATCAACGGAGGCAGCAGCGGTAATTCTTCACCAAGATAGACGGGATCAGTTTGATGGAAATCGACTATTGATGGATGACCCATATCTTGGTTATGCAAAGGTTGCATCAATTCTTAATCCGTATATTTTCAAGGAACAGGGGAGGTCACCGTCTGCCACCATTCATGAAACAGCATCAATCGCAGAAGGGGGCTGGATTGGTCCTCAATGTGTGGTAATGGAGCAGGTTGAGGTTGGAGAGTCAGTTTTTGTGGGGGCAGGATCTGTGATTGAGGAGGGATGCACAATTGGCAGAGGAAGCAGGCTGATGGCCAATGTCTCTTTGATGGCAGGTACTGTGGTTGGAGAGGATTGCATTATTCACCCAGGCGCAGTACTTGGGAGTGATGGTTTTGGTTTTGCCAATGAAGATGGAAGGTGGGTAAAAATTCCACAACTTGGCAGGGTGATTGTTGGAGATGGTGTGGAGATTGGTGCCAACAGCACTATTGATCGAGGAGCTCTGGAAGATACCGTAATTGAGAGTGGAGTGAAGATCGATAATCTGGTCCATATTGCCCATAATGTCAGAGTTGGTGAGAATAGTGCCATGGCTGCAATGGTTGGTATAGCCGGAAGTACGGTGATAGGAGCTGGCTGCACATTTGGAGGGCAGGCTGGAGTGGTGGGTCACCTTGAGATTGTTGATGGCACCCACTGTACAGCAAGAACGCTGATTACCAAATCCATAAATACACCTGGTCTCTATTCATCAGCAACTCCTGCAGATCCAAATCGAAAGTGGCGAAGAAATGTTGTGCAGTTCAGAAAACTGGATGAATCAATAAGAGAGTTGCGTGGTCTGGCTCCCAGATTGAGTGATATGGAAGAAAAAATTGAATTAATGGAAAAAGGAAAAGAGAAATGACTCAAATGGATATTAATGAGGTAATGAAGCATCTGCCGCACCGCTACCCTTTTCTGTTGGTTGACAGGGTGCTTGAGTTTGAGGTGGGCAAGAGTCTGCGGGCAATAAAAAATGTAACTATCAATGAACCATTTTTTCAGGGCCACTTTCCCCATGTGCCTGTTATGCCCGGAGTTTTGATTATGGAGGCACTGGCACAGGCAACTGGAATACTGTCATTCAAGACCACAGGAAACCTCCCTACTGCCAAGTCACTCTACTATTTTGTGGGAATAGACAAGGCACGTTTTCGTAAACCGGTAGAGCCCGGCGACCAATTGATTCTCGAGGTTGAGTTGGAGCGTAGAATTCGTGATATCTGGAAATTTAAGGGAACTGCCAGCGTAAATGGTGAGGTGGTTGCCAGTGCAAACCTGATGTGTGCAGAGAAAGAACTGGAGTCGTGATTCACCCAACAGCGATAATAGATGAATCAGCAATAATTGCTGACAGAGTTGAGGTTGGCCCATACTCAGTTATAGGTCCTGATGTAGCTATTGGTGCAGGAACCAAAGTGGAGTCCCATGTGGTCATCAAGGGCCCTACGACCATAGGTGAGAACAACCACTTTTTTCAATTTTCCTCTATTGGTGAGGATCCACAAGACCTGAAATATCATGGGGAGCCTACTCTGCTGGAGATAGGTGATAACAATACATTTCGTGAATGTTGTACAGTAAATCGTGGAACTGTTGGTGGGGGAGGAGTAACCAGGATAGGAGATCACAACCTGATCATGGCATACGTACATATTGCCCATGACTGTATTATCAATAACCATGTGATTCTGGTAAATAATGCATCACTCGCTGGCCATGTGGTCATTCATGACCATGTCATTCTTGGCGGATTTACCCTGGTGAGCCAGTTTATTACTATTGGTTCATACGCATTCTCTACCATGGGTAGCGCAATCAACAAGAATATTCCGCCATATATTCTGGTCTCTGGAAACCTGGCCAGACCTGTTAGCCTGAATCTGATTGGGTTGAAAAGAAAAGGGTTTGATAGTGAGGCACGCAAGGCAATGAAGCAGGCATTCAAGATGATGTTTCATTCCCATGACTCTCTTTCAGAGGTTATAAGTGATATTGGTGAGCTATCATATCAGCACCAGGAATTAGCTATTTTTCACGATTTCATTAAAGAGCACAGCGAGAGTAAAAACGGCGTGATTCGCTAATGTCTGAATACCGTATTATGGTGGTTGCTGGTGAGCCATCCGGAGATCTTCATGCATCACGTCTCCTGCAACAACTTAATCTAAGAGATCACCAATTCCACTGTTATGGTATTGGTGGCAAACGTATGCGGCAACAGGGGTTTAATGCGGTTGTCGGGATTGAGCAGATGGCGGTAATGGGATTGATAGAGATAGTGCGTCATTTTCCATATCTTTTTGGGGTACTCAGAAAGATGCGTGCCCTGTTGAAAACTGACCCTCCTGACCTGTTGATTCTGGTTGATTACCCCGGCTTTAATATGTTGTTGGCAAAGACTGCTAAAAAACTTGGAATAAAGGTGCTCTACTATGTAAGCCCAAAGATCTGGGTATGGAGAGTAGGCAGAGTTCATAAGATTGCAAAAAGAGTGGACCACATGGCTCTGATTTTTCCATTTGAGGCTCCCTATTATGAGAGGGTGGGAGTGGCGGCAACCTACGTTGGGCATCCATTGGTTGGGGAGGTAAGTTCCAGTAACAGTGTTGAAGAGGCACGGGTGAAGATCGGAATTGATCCTGACAAAAAAACCATTGGTCTTTTTCCTGGTAGTCGTAGAGGAGAGGTTCAGCAGCTGTTGCCTGATCTGTTGAAGAGCGCACGGGAGATCTATGTGCATGACAGCAAAGTTCAGTTTGTCATATCTCAGGCTCCAGATCTCTCATCCTCTCTTTTTTCTGGGGTAGAGCTGTTTGATGATGTTCCTCTAACTATAGTCAAAGGTGATGTACATACGGTGATTCGTGGTTGTGATGCTATTGCAACAGCATCAGGTACGGTTACCTTGGAGATGGCACTACTTGAGACCCCAATGGTGGTGATTTACCGTGTTTCCCCCATAAGCTACTGGTTGCTTAGCCATCTTATCAAGACAGAATATATCTCCTTGGTAAATATTGTCGCAGAGCGTGAGGTGGTTCCAGAACTTCTACAGGAGAATGCGTCAGCGTCATCGATTGCTCCATATCTTCTCTCTATTCTGGATGATGGAGAAGAGAGGAGAAGAGTGGTGGGTGGGTTAAGGGATGTAAAGAGTCGCTTGGGTAGTGGAGATTCGGCTAGCAGGTTGGCAGATTTGGTTGAAGAGATGTTGCATGAACAGTAATGGGCAAAAGTTGATTGCAGGGGTGGACGAGGTGGGGCGTGGTCCACTGGCAGGGCCGGTTGTTGCAGCTGCGGTGGTGTTACCTGAAGATCATGGGATTAAGGGGCTCGCAGATTCCAAAAAGTTGACACCGAAAAAAAGAGAGAGGCTCTCTAAAGAGATCATGGACCATGCTATAGGATGGGCTATTGCAGAGGCAAGCAGGAAAGAGATAGATGAGATAAACATTCTTCACGCATCACTGTTGGCGATGAGAAGAGCTGTTGAGACGCTACAATGTGCCCCCTCGCTGGTGCTGGTGGATGGGAATCGTATTCCCCCTGGACTGACTATGGCAGCTGAGGCAGTTGTAGGAGGTGACGCCAAGATTGAGTCGATAAGTGCCGCATCTATTTTGGCCAAAGTGGCACGAGACCAGATGATGGTTGAGCTTCATCAACATCATCCACAATATGGCTTTGATAGCCACAAGGGGTATCCAACAAGACAACATATTGCGGCCCTGCAGCAGCATGGGGCTCTGGATCAGCACCGTCGATCATTCAGGCCGGTTAGAAAGGCTCTGGGGCTGTAATGTCATTTGTTCACCTGCGCTTACATTCAGAGTACTCCATGGAGAATGGGCTGATTCGTATCGCCCCATTGATGGAAGCACTACAGAGCGGGGGGATGAGCGCAGTTGCAGTAACAGATATTGGGAATATGTTTGCAACTGTAAAATTCTATCGGGCAGCGGTAGCTGCCGGGATAAAACCAGTTATTGGGGCAGAGATCAGGGTGCGTACTCTCTCCGAGGGTAGTGCAGTATCACGTCTGGTGCTACTGGCACAGGATAATAGTGGTTTCAAGAACCTTAAGACATTAATCTCCAGATCGTATCTTGAGGGTCAGCATAGAGGTGTTCCTCAACTGGAGAGAGAGTGGTTTGATGGATATACAGATGGGTTAATCGCGATTTCTGGTGGACGCAGTGGAGATGTTGGGCAGGCGCTGTTGGCGGATGAAGAGGGAGAGGCTATCTCACACATAAAGTCATGGATGGCCCTGTTTCCTGGTCGGTACTATCTGGAACTTCAGAGAACAGCACGTGGTGGAGATGAGAACTGGAATCATGCGGCTGTTGCATTAGCGGAAAAATTTGATCTACCGGTAGTGGCAACCAATGATGTTCACTTTCTGCACAAAGATGAGTTTGATGCTCATGAGGCACGAGTCTGTATTCATGATGGCCGTGTTCTTGATGATCCACGTCGCCCAAAAAATTTCACACCTGAACAGTATCTCCGCTCAGCGGAGGAGATGGAGTCGCTGTTTAAGGATATCCCGGAAGCTATTGAGAATAGCCTGGAGATAACCCGTAGATGTAATGTATCACTATCACTGGGTGAAAATTATCTCCCTGACTTCCCAATCCCTGTTGGATTGACCATTGAGCAGTTTTTCCAGCAAGAATCTGAAAGCGGTCTGGAGTGGAGGTTGAAGCAACTTTTTGGTGATGCGTCGACTATTGAGGAGAAGAGAGCACCTTACGATGAACGACTAAAGATTGAGCTGGATGTGATTAATGGAATGGGGTTTCCTGGTTATTTCCTGATTGTCGCCGACTTCATTCGCTGGACCAAAGAACATAATATCCCGGTTGGGCCAGGACGTGGTTCAGGTGCCGGTTCTCTGGTGGCATATTCACTAAAAATTACTGATCTTGATCCACTGAAATATGAGTTGCTGTTTGAGCGGTTCCTCAATCCGGAACGGGTATCCATGCCAGACTTTGATGTGGATTTCTGTATGGACAGACGTGATGAGGTGATTCGCTATGTCGCAGATACATATGGGCATGACAGGGTATCCCAGATTATCACTTATGGACGAATGAATGCCAAGGCTGTGGTCAGGGATGTGGGTCGTGTCCAGGGACACCCTTATGGCATGGTTGACCGCATAGCCAAATTAATTCCATTTGATCTCAAGATGACTTTGGAGAAGGCCCTCAATGAATCAGAAGATTTGAGAGAGCGATATGACAGTGATAGTGATGTAAAGGAGTTGATAGATCTGGCTAAATCTCTGGAAGGTGTTGCCAGAAATGCAGGAAAACATGCTGGTGGGGTGGTTATCTCACCTTCTGACATTAATGACTTTACTCCAATTTACTGTGAAGAGAGTGGGACAGGTCTGGTTACCCAATTTGACAAGGATGATGTAGAGGCTGTTGGGCTGGTAAAGTTTGACTTTCTCGGGCTGCGAACCCTGACCATTATTGATTGGGCTGTAGAGATGATAGACCAGCAGCGTAAGGGCGGAGGGGAGGAGCCGCTCTTGATTGAAGAGATCAATATGGCAGACAGGAAAACCTTTGAGTTATTGCAATCTTGTCAGACCACAGCGGTATTCCAGCTGGAATCCTCCGGCATGAAGGAGTTGATCGGTAAACTGCAACCAGACAGTTTTGAGGATATTGTCGCATTGGTTGCACTCTATCGTCCGGGTCCATTGGAGTCGGGGATGGTTGATAACTTCATTGATAGAAAGCATGGTCGGGAGGTTATCTCTTATCCGGATGCCAAATATCAGCATGACTCTTTGAAGATCATACTGGAACCAACCTATGGGGTAATTCTCTATCAGGAACAGGTAATGCAGATTGCTCAGGTATTGGCAGGGTACTCTCTTGGTGGGGCAGATATGCTGCGCAGAGCCATGGGCAAAAAGAAACCGGAGGAGATGGCGAAGCAGCGCTCTATCTTTGAGCAAGGTGCAGTTGCCAATGGGGTTGATAGCAAGCTGGCAATGAAGATTTTTGATCTGGTTGAGAAGTTTGCCGGATATGGATTCAACAAGTCACACTCCGCAGCGTATGCATTGATCTCATATCAGACAGCATGGTTGAAGGCGCACTACCCAGCCCCATTCATGGCTGCAGTACTCTCTGCTGACATGGATAACACAGATAAGGTGGTTACGCTGATAGAGGAGTGCCGTGTGATGAAGCTGGATGTTCATCCGCCAGATATTAATCGCAGCCACTTTCGCTTTACAGTCTTTGACAATAGAGATGTGGTGTATGGTTTGGGTGCGATCAAAGGAGTTGGTGAGGCAGCCATTGAGGGTATTATTGAAGAGCGTGAGAGCAGTGGTAGTTATGTCGATATCTTCGATTTTTGTCGTCGAGTTGATCTTCGCAAGGCCAACAAGCGAGTGCTGGAATCCCTGATACGTGCTGGTGCCCTTGATGAGATTGCTCAACAGTTTATGGATGGAGAGGTGTGGGACGGTCGTTCCACTCTGATGAAGAGTCTACCAGATGCAATGAAGGCAGCAGAGCAGCATGTTCGTGATCAGGAGCGCGGGCAGTGGGATCTGTTTGGCGAACAGGAGGATAGTGATAATGGAGTAGATATCACATATAAACAGGCCTCTCCCTGGACAGAGAATGAGAGGTTGATCGGAGAGAGAGATACTCTTGGACTATACCTTACTGGTCATCCCATTGAGCAGCATGAGGAAGAGTTGGGCCACATGATCACTCAGCGTATTAGTGAGCTAATCTCGGATCGTGATAAGCAGGTTACTATTGCAGGGCTTATGATATCAATGCGCGTGGTGAAAACCAGAACAGGAAAGCCGCTGGCAATTCTGGTTCTGGATGACAGAACAGGTAGATTGGAGATGACGCTTTTTGATGAGTCTTATGAAAAGTACCGCCATTTTCTGGAGAAAGATTCTATTCTTGTTGTTCGAGGAACAGTTACAGAGGATGACTATAGTGGTGGATTGAGGATGAACGTAGAGGAGCTATGGAACCTTGATGGTGCCAGGGCTAGCCATATGAGGAGATTGATAATTCATCTTGATAAGGGGCAAATGGTTGGTAATCCTGCTGGTTACCTGGCCAATATACTGAAGCCATTTTGTGAGGGAAGCTGTCCGGTACAGATTCATTATCAGCAACCACAAGCTGTTGTAAAGATGGATCTTGGAGCCGAGTGGAATGTGCAGCCCAGTGAGAATCTGTTTCACCGCCTCAGAGAGCATCTGGGAGAAGAGAGTGTTGAGCCGGATTATCCTTGATCTGAATAGTTACATCACATCCAGGAGGATCTCTATTCTCTAGGGAATCTGTTTTTTTTGCGGTATAGTACGATTTAAGATAACAAACTGATCAATAGAAGAAAGCTGCTAAAACTATGAACCTGAATTTTCTGGAATTTGAACAGCCCATTGCCGAGCTGGAGGCAAAAATTGAGGAGCTACGCTATGTGGGTGATGATAGTGAGCTAAATATAAGTGATGAGATCTCCAAGCTCGAGGATAAAAGCAGGGAACTTACACGCTCAATTTTTTCATCCCTGAGCTCTTGGCAAATATCTCAGTTGGCAAGACATCCGCAACGTCCATATACACTGGATTATATTGATAGCATATTGACAGATTTTCAGGAGTTGCATGGTGATCGTGCCTATGCTGATGATGCAGCCCTGGTTTGTGGTATGGCCCGTCTGGAAGGGCAGTCAGTTATGGTAATTGGTCACCAGAAAGGCAGGGATACCAAGGAAAAAGTCAGGCGTAATTTTGGGATGCCTCGTCCTGAAGGGTATAGAAAGGCGTTGCGAGTAATGCGAATGGCAGAACGTTTTGGGCTGCCGATACTTACCTTTATTGATACCCCTGGGGCCTATCCCGGGATGGATGCAGAGGAGCGTGGGCAGAGTGAGGCCATTGCAAGAAACCTTTTTGTCATGGCACGTCTGCGCACTCCAATTATCTGTACGGTAATTGGTGAAGGCGGATCAGGCGGCGCATTGGCGGTTGGTATTGGTGATCGGGTCAATATGATGTCCTACAGCACCTATTCGGTTATCTCTCCTGAGGGGTGCGCATCTATTCTATGGAAAAGCGCAGATAAGGCATCTGATGCAGCCGAAGCAATGGGTCTAACTGCCCCCAGGCTCAAGGAGCTTGGGTTGGTGGATTCTATTATTGAAGAGCCGTTGGGCGGCGCTCACAGGGAGCCTTCTGATGCGGCAGCAGCACTCAAGAAAGAGCTGTTGTCTCAGCTGGAAATACTGAAGAATATTGATGCCGATAAATTGCTGGAAGATCGTTATCAGCGTCTTATGAGCTATGGAAATTTCACCTCCAGCTGACCTTGTACGTGGAGAGTTCTCTCCCCAACAGTTGGTACCATTTTTAAGCAGATATCCCCTGTTCGGGACTATGTTTGTCGCCTTTAGTGGTGGTGTTGATTCATCCTCTCTTCTTCATGCGCTCGCACAGTTGCGAGATAAAGATGGCGGTAATTTTGCGCTGGAGGCCATTCATGTTAACCATGGACTTCAGAGTGAGGCAGGCCAGTGGGAAAATCACTGCATAAAATTCTGTAACCACCGGAATATTCCTCTTCATGTTGTTGCGGTTGATGCAATATCTAAAACTGGAGAGAGTCCGGAAGAGTCTGCCAGGAGAGCACGCTACAGCGCTTTTGCAGGGCAGATACAGAAGGGTGACCAACTGTTTACAGCACATCATCGAGAGGATCAGGCTGAAACATTTCTGTTGCAGGCATTGCGTGGAGCTGGTCCGCGTGGACTCTCTGCTATGGGTGGTGTGGTTTCATTTGCTGCAGGAAAGTTGATGCGTCCACTGCTTCAATTTTCACAACAATCACTGCAGGAGTATGCAGTTAGAGAGCAGTTGGAGTGGGTTGAGGATCCCACCAATCACCAGCAATCTGCAGACAGAAATTTTATTCGTCACGAAATCTTGCCGCGGTTGGAGAGACGATGGCCTGCAGCAGCATTGACACTATCTCGTAGTTCAAGACACTGTGCAGAGGCCTCGCAATTGGTTGAAAAATGGGCAGAGGAGCAGTTGATGGAACTCTCTGTTGGTGACCCCATGCCCCTGATAGTTGATGAGTCAGTAGAAAATAGTAAAGCGAGAATACGTTACTGGCTTGAGATGAATGGCGCAGGATTACCTGATGCGGTACATCTGCAGAGAATAATCAATGAGGTGATTAAGGCAAGGGATGATGCGGTGCCAGTGGTGCGCTGGAAAAATCGTCACAGTAGAGAGGTGACAGTTAGACGATTTCAAGGGCTCCTGTATATAGAGATAGGCAAAGGTCTGGAGATAGATAAGGGGGGCGGTAGAGCTTCAGACTTCTGTATCGAGTGGGATCTGCAGCAGCCACTGCATCTCTCTGAGATTGGGGCCAAGCTGGTTGTCAGAACAGTCTCCAGTGGCGGTATCAGGAAGGATCTGTTGCAAGGCAAAAAGGTTACTGTCCGTTCAAGAGTTGGTGGTGAGCGTTGCCAGTTTGGTGGTGCAAAACAGCGCAGAACACTAAAAAACATACTAAGGGAGAGAGGTGTTCCTCCTTGGGAGAGAGGGCAAATCCCCCTTGTTTTTGTTGGCAATGAGCTGGTTCAGGTGGTTGGCCACTTTATTTGCGCCCCTTATTCTGCAGATAATCAGTCAGATATGGGGGAGAATAGAGATCTAGAAGGGGAGGGGTTGTTGATTGAGAGTGTTCCGGAATAGTTATGGAACCTCTGAAAAAGTTTACTTATCTGATCGTGCAGTATTCATGTTTCTATATGAGGATTTGGGGTTAAGGCTTCTATTCTCGAACAGGCTCCTGAGGTACAATGACTCTCCATGAGAAGTCTCTCTCCAAACATATTCATGGCATCTATTTGGGTAACTCTATGACTCGATACATCTTCATTACTGGTGGTGTGGTCTCCTCTCTTGGAAAGGGAATTGCAGCAGCTTCACTAGGCGCAATTCTTGAGGCTCGTGGTCTGAAGGTGACCATGATGAAGCTTGATCCATATCTTAATGTGGATCCTGGCACCATGAGCCCATTTCAGCATGGTGAGGTGTTTGTTACCGAGGATGGTGCAGAGACAGACCTGGATCTTGGTCACTATGAGCGTTACATCCGCACCAAGATGACCAAAAACAACAATTTTACAGCAGGTCAGATCTATGATTCTGTGCTGAAGAAGGAGCGCCGTGGAGACTATTTGGGCGCAACGGTTCAGGTCATTCCTCATGTAACTGATGAGATCAAAAAATCTATCATTGCTGGTGCAGCATCTGCAGATGAGGATATTGACATAGCGTTGGTAGAAATTGGCGGAACAGTTGGTGATATTGAGTCACTTCCGTTTATGGAGGCTATCAGGCAGCTCGGTCTTGAGGTTGGACACGAGCGTGCCCTCTACGTTCATCTAACCCTGTTGCCATGGATATCAGTTGCCGGAGAGCTAAAAACAAAACCAACTCAGCACTCTGTAAAGGAGTTGAGAAGTATTGGAATACAGCCCGATATCTTGGTGTGCCGTTCTGACCGTCCGATTCCTCAGGGAGAGCGTAAAAAAATAGCACTCTTCACCAATGTGGAGGAGAAGGCTGTTTTCTCGGCAGTTGATGTTGAGAGTATCTATCAGATCCCAATGTTGCTTCATCAGCAGGGGATGGATGAGATTGTCGCCAGCAAATTCCGTCTGGATCTGCCGGAGGCTGATCTGAGTGAGTGGGAACATGTAGTTAATAATCAGCAGAACCCGCAGTATGAGGTCACCATAGGTATGGTGGGTAAATATATGGATTTGACCGAGGCCTACAAGTCGCTATCAGAATCACTTATTCATGCTGGTATTCATACAGATACCAAGGTCAGGATACAGTACCTGGATTCCGAGGACCTGGAAAAGTGTGACATCTCATGTCTTGATGGCCTGGATGCAATTCTGGTTCCGGGTGGTTTTGGCAAGAGGGGTGTTGAGGGGAAGATTGCAGCTGTACAGTTTGCACGAGAGAACAAAATCCCATATCTTGGAATATGTCTGGGAATGCAGGTTGCCGTAATCGAATATGCACGTCATATGGCAAGTATGGATGGGGCACACAGTACAGAGTTTGAGCCAAATACCCCGTATCCGGTAGTTGCCCTGGTTACTGAGTGGCTATCGGCTGATGGTTCGGTTGAGCAGCGTAACGAGGATTCTGATTTGGGGGGCACCATGCGTCTTGGTGGACAGGAGTGCCAATTGGCAGAGGGATCTCTGGTACGTCAGCTCTATGGAGAGGACAAGATTGTTGAACGCCACCGTCACCGTTACGAGGTCAATAGCCAGTTGGTTGCCAGGCTGGAAGATGCGGGGATGATCTTCTCTGGTCGTTCTGCAGATGGGGAGTTGGTAGAGATGGTTGAGCTCAAGGATCATCCATGGTTTGTTGCTTGTCAGTTCCATCCTGAATTCACCTCAACTCCACGAGATGGTCATCCTCTATTTAGTGGATTTGTATCAGCAGCACTGCAATATCATAAAAGAACCTCTGAAAAAGCTTAATGGGATGGTGGTTTGAAAGGCTAGGAGTAGCAAAATAGATGTTAACCGGAAATCCAGAGGAATATAGAATATGAAATTGTGTGGGTTTGAGGTGGGATTGGATCAGCCGCTCTTTCTTATTGCGGGACCGTGCGTGATAGAGAGTCAGCAGTTGGCACTGGACAGTGCGGGTGAGATGAAGGAGATTACCGATCGACTGGGAATCCCGTTTATCTATAAATCATCTTTTGACAAGGCCAACCGTACCTCGGTATCAAGTTATCGTGGCCCTGGGATAGAGGAGGGGTTGCGTATTCTCTCCGCTGTCAAGGAGCAGATAGGCGTGCCGGTTTTAACTGATGTACACGAGGATACCCCGCTTGATGAGGTAAGCGAGGTTGTTGATGTGTTGCAGACCCCGGCATTTCTCTGTCGCCAGACCAACTTTATTCAGAGTGTTGCCAGTCAAGGGTTGCCGGTCAATATTAAAAAAGGACAGTTTCTCTCTCCATGGGACATGAAAAATGTCACCGAGAAAGCCAAGGCTACAGGGAATGAGAATATTATGGCCTGTGAGAGGGGAGCCAGTTTTGGTTACAACAATCTGGTCTCCGATATGCGTTCACTTGCAGTTATGCGTGAAACAGGTTGTCCTGTCGTATTTGACGGGACCCATTCGGTACAGCTTCCTGGTGGACAGGGTGGTACCTCAGGAGGGCAACGCGAGTTTGTTCCTGTGTTGGCACGGGCAGCAGTGGCAGTTGGAGTATCCGGGCTGTTTATGGAGACTCATCCAGATCCTGATAAAGCCCTTAGTGATGGGCCTAATGCATGGCCTTTGGGGAAGATGGAGCCCCTGTTGGAGACCCTGAAGGCGATTGATTTGAGTGTGAAGAGTATGGGGTTTGCAGAACAGGGATAATGTTCTGTACTTGTGAGGGGGATATGATTGGGTCACGTAGTGACTGAACCGGAGCTTCCTTAAAATAGAAATAGTATTGTGAAATTAAAATGGAATTAATATGTCAGAAATAACCAATGTTGTTGCTCGTCAAATTATCGATTCTCGAGGGAACCCAACCGTCGAGGTGGATGTAACAGTTGCCTCTGGTGCAATGGGGCGGGCAGCTGTTCCGTCAGGAGCATCAACCGGATCACGAGAAGCTGTTGAGCTGCGTGATAATGACAAGAGCCGTTATGGCGGCAAGGGTGTACTCAAGGCCGTAGCTCATGCCAATGGCGAGATCAGGGATGCATTGACGGGCAAGGATGTAGAGGCACAGAGTGAGATTGATCAGATCATGATTGATCTTGATGGTACAGATAATAAAGGGAGGCTTGGTGCCAATGCGCTGTTGGCAGTCTCAATGGCATCTGCACACGCTGCAGCAAATGAGCAAGGGGTTCCGCTATATCGATATCTGACACCAGCTGGACCATATAAAATGCCGGTGCCAATGATGAATATCATCAATGGTGGAGAGCATGCAGATAATAGTATTGATCTGCAGGAGTTTATGATCCTGCCAGTTGGAGCAGGTTCAATTGCCGAGGCTGTACGTTATGGGGCTGAGATATTTCATGCATTGAAGAGCGTGCTCTCATCTCAGGGGATGAATACAGCAGTTGGTGATGAGGGTGGGTTTGCTCCAAACCTCTCTTCCAATGAGTCAGCTATCGAGGTGATTCTTGAGGCAGTGGAAAAGGCGGGCTTCAAGGCAGGCAGTGAAATATTTATCGGGATTGATGCGGCAAGTTCAGAGTTCTACCAGGATGGAAAATATAACCTGGCATCAGAGGGTAAGGTGCTGGATTCAACCGGAATGATTGATGTGCTGGAGAGTTGGGTCAATCAATATCCTATCCTTACAATTGAAGATGGATTGGATGAGGGGGATTGGGACGGTTGGAAACAGTTGACTGAGCGCTTGAGCAAGAAAGTGCAGCTGGTTGGTGATGATCTGTTTGTAACCAATACCGCAATACTGAGTGAAGGAATTGAGAAGGGTATTGGAAATTCTATTCTGATCAAGGTTAACCAAATTGGTACATTGACCGAGACTCTTGCGGCCATTCAGATGGCGAAAGATGCAGGTTATACAGCCGTGATTTCACACCGCTCTGGAGAGACTGAGGACGTGACTATTGCAGATTTGGCAGTAGCAACCAGCGCTGGTCAGATCAAGACAGGTTCTCTATCTCGCTCTGACCGTATTGCTAAATACAACCAGTTGATCAGAATAGAAGAGCAGTTGGGGGCAGAAGCACAATATGCAGGGATGGGCGCATTTTACAATCTTCCCTGATAATAAGGTGATGGTCGGGCGATGACTATTCGTCTGTTGATCATAGTGCTCATTTTTTTTCTTGGCTCGTTGCAGTACAAGCTATGGGTTTCTGAAAAAGGGATTCCGCGGCTCTGGGATATGGAGCAGTTAATTGCCAGACAGCATGAGATGAATGTCAGGCTGGAACAGTGTAATCAGGAGCTGCGTGCTGAGGTGGTTGACCTTAAAACAGGAAGAGAGGCTCTGGAAGAGCATGCCCGAAGTGATCTTGGAATGGTAAAACCTGGCGAACTATTTGTCTCAGTGGTAAATTCTACAGAAGTTTCAGGCCACAATATATCTGAGAATGACCCATGCATACAGACCAGCCAGTAATCTGGGGAATTGTTCCGGCTGCCGGTATTGGGTTACGGATGATGGCAGACCGCCCCAAACAGTATCTCGATCTTGCCGGCTCCCCGGTAATCAAACACAGTATTGATGCACTGTTTTCACTAAACAGGATCCAGGGGGTGGTGGTATCCATTGCAGCAGCTGATCAATGGTGGCCTGAGGTTGAGTTTGATGATCATAAAGCTGAGAAAATTTTGGTTGTCGAAGGTGGAAAAGAACGATCTGATTCAGTATTGAATGCACTGAATCTGTTGGCTGATAAAGCATCTGATGATGATTGGGTATTGGTTCACGATGCAGCACGCCCATGTCTTAGAGGCGATGACCTTGAGGATATGGTTGGTAAATTGTGGAATCATCCTGTTGGAGGAATTCTTGCGTCACCACTGGCAGATACAATAAAACGTTCTGGCACCAACAGGGAGATTGTGGAGACGGTGGACCGTTCAGGGCTGTGGCGCGCACTTACGCCACAGATGTTTCGTCTGGGGATGTTGAGGAGTGCGCTGAGACAGAGCATGGAAGATGGTGTTTCTGTTACTGATGATTCACAGGCAATAGAGTATCTTGGTTTTCAACCTGAAATTATCGAGGGGGATGCGGGAAATATGAAGATCACTCATCCCGGAGACATTCTGCTTGCGGAAGAGATCATGCAAAGAGAGCGAGGCAAGAGTTGATGAGAATTGGTCATGGTTTTGATGTTCATGCATTTGAGGATGGTGACCACCTGATGCTTTGTGGTATCAGGGTGCCATACAGCAGACAGTTCAAGGCCCACTCTGACGGAGATGTGGCAATTCATGCGCTTTGTGATGCCTTGCTTGGGGCGGTTGCACTGGGCGATATTGGACAACTGTTTCCAGATAGTGATGATCAATACCGAGGGATGGACAGCCGTTTTTTTCTGAGGGAGATTATGGTGATGGTGGGTGAGAAAGGCTATCAGATTGAGAATATAGATCTAACAATTATTGCCCAGGAGCCAAGGCTGGCTGAATATATTCAATCGATGAGGCAGTTGTTGGCACTGGATCTTGGAGTCGGGGTTGATCAAGTCAATGTGAAGGCAACCACAACAGAACAGCTTGGTTTTGTTGGAGAGAGACAGGGTATCGCTGCACACTCAGTAGCTCTTTTGGCTGCAAAATAGAATGGTACAACCACTACCATATGCATATGGTGCCCCCTCTGCAACCGCAAAAATAAGAAGTTTTCCTGAGGATTTTCAGGTAATTGAAGATCTCGGTTTTGCCCCGTCTGGTCATGGTCAGCATCAGATGATCGAGATTGAGAAGAGGGAGATGAACAGTGATCAGGTCGCATCTATTCTGGCCAAGTATATTGGAGTGAAGCGTAGGGATGTAGGTATGGCCGGCCTGAAAGATCGTTTCGCTATTACCAGACAGTGGTTCTCTGTGGATGTTGCTGGTAGAGAAATTCCTGATTGGCGCACTCTTGAACAGATGGATCTGGAGCAGGGCCAATCATTAAGAATTATTCAGGTTCATGACCATGCAAAAAAAATACGCAGAGGGGCGCTTAAAGGGAATAGCTTTAAGTTGATTTTGCGTGATGTTGAGGGAGATCGAGAGGAGCTGGAGTTGCGTCTGGAGATGGTCAAGAACGAAGGGATCCCAAATTATTTTGGTGAACAACGTTTTGGAAGGGGTGGCGGCAATGTGGAGCGTGCCCTGCAGATGTTCAACAAGAGATATCGCCCAAGAGGAAAGCATGAGCGAGGACTTCTGCTTTCATCGGTGCGCTCAGAGATTTTTAATCGGATATGCGCAAAACGGGTAGAGGCAGGGATCTGGAACCATCCGTTGGGCGGGGAGGTTTATGCATTGGCAAGAAGTCGTGCCTGGTTTCACGAGGATGAGGTTGATGAAGAGATCCTCAGAAGGGTTGCTGAACATGATATCCACCCAACGGCACCTCTTTGGGGGAGGGGCCGGCTTGATTCAACAGCAGAGGCAAAAGCTTTTGAGGAGTCAGCTATTGTGGGGATGGAGGAGATGTGTGGCGGGTTAGAATATGCAGGCCTGTCACAGGATCGTCGAGCTCTTAGGGTGGTTCCTGATAACATGAATTGGAGCTGGCTGGATGGTACAGATCTGGAGCTTGATTTTTGGTTGCCGTCCGGTAGTTATGCCACTGTTGTAATGAGAGAGATCGTATCAGATGTCCGGCCTCTTCAGTAGCACATAGAGAGCTCCACTACCGCCATCTCGTTGACGAGCAGAACAGAAAGCCAGAACACTACCATGGTGTCTGAGCCACATGTTCACCATGCTTTTGAGTATTGGAAGCTTGTCAGCAGAGCGAGTTCCTTTGCCATGGATTAGTCGAAAGCAGCGCACCCCATTATGCAATGCAAACCTGATGAATGAGGCCAACTCCCTGGCTGCCTCCACACTGTTCAGACCGTGCAGATCAAGTTCGTCTCTGGAGCACAAATCACCTCGTTTAAATTTTTTCAAGGTAGAACCGGGAAGCTCTCCGCGCAGATAGAATAGCCTCTCCTCCGGTTGTACCATCTCCAAAAGGGGGTCATTTTTGTCTGTGGCAATAATTGAAGAGTGCTCTTCGGACAGGCTCAGCTCCGAAAAACTATCTTTTATGTGCTCTGAGCGTGCTCTTTGAGAATATGTATCTGCCCGATTATCTTTATTTAGTGGGCGTACATCTCGAGTTATCTCGCGAAATAGTGCGGCATCTTCACTCTCTATTTTATGGTCGCTATCTGAATCTGTCATGAAAACAGATCTCTCCACCACCGTTTGCGATTACCAGGCAGGTGTCGCACCGGTTGCAGATCTTCAGGTTGCTCTTTTGAGAGAACCCATCCTGGTAGAGGTGGCGTCTCACTTGATCCACATGAGACCCCCAGGTTGTTGGGATCATAAATCTTGATCATTGAAGGGGTATGAGGGTGGTCGGTATAGACAATCCCACAGACTCGTTCATTGTGATCCTTGCGCAGAAGCGCATCAATTTTGGTGATGAAGTGTCGGAGATCATCTGGTGACGAGGTGGTTGCCGGCGGTTTTTCACCTACAGCGTAGATATACCATCCACTTAACTCTTCCTCAAGTAGGCGCTGCCAGAAAGTGGTTAAGTCATCCCACTGTAGCAGGCTACTGAATGAACCATTAAAGGTTTGTCGGTAGGTTGATCGCGCTTGATTCATCTGTTGAATTATACTTGACTCTTGCGGGCAGGTTTTTCAAGACTCTTGTTGCTTCTCCAGTTCTCTAGTGCCCACTCCCATACACTGTTTAATGGGTATGTAAGAAGTTCGTTTGGCGGATTTTGCCCCAGAAATTCAAGAGCATTAAATATGTTCTCTACAGGTTTATCCCGGTTGATCGGTTGTGTTTGGTGTTGTTTGCTTAGTTTGATTCCATGGTTATCTACTGCAATTGGCAGGTGGGCATAATTGGGAGTTGTATAATCCAGTTGCTGTTGTAGATAGATCTGCCTTGGGGTTGATTCCAGTAGATCACTGCCGCGTACAATATGGGTGATTCCCTGAAGATAGTCATCAACTACTACTGCAAGTTGATAGGCATAGATCCCATCTCTGCGTCGAACTATAAAATCACCTATATTTTTTTTCATGTTCCATAGGTGTCTTCCCTGCCATTTGTCATTGAGTGTAATAACCTCATCATCAACTCGGATCCGTATTGCATGGTTCTCTAGTGGTAGATTTTTATTTCGGCAACTCCCTGGATAGGGAGTGATCCCTTTTAGTTGGTTGCGACTACATTCGCATGCAAACAGCAGGTCCGACTCAAGCAACAGCTTCAGGCTCTCTTGGTAATATTCGTTACGTGTGCTCTGAAAAATTACAGAGTGGTCCCACTGCATCTGGTGTCGCTCCAGAGTAGCAAGAATAGAGTCAGTAGCCCCATGAGCTGTTCTTGGTAAATCAAGATCTTCGATACGAACCAGCCATTCACCGCTATTGGTTTTTGCTTCAAGATAACTTCCGGTAGCCGCAACAAGTGAACCGAAGTGGAGGTCACCACTTGGAGAAGGGGCAAAACGCCCTCGATAATTGGTATGATTGATATCTACCACTTGCAAGTTTTATTGATATTTGTTAAAATAATAGAATACATGATTATGTGTGATCTATACCCAAAGGCCTAAATATTATGCAGAATAGCGGAGAAAAAAGAGAAGATTGTAGAACTATAATCGAGAGCCGCAACAGGGATGGGGATAAATTTCGTCCCAGTGACTGGATTGAACGGATTTCATCGCAGATTGCACAGTATGGCAGAGGAAGGAGTCTTGGTTATCGTGATTGCGCACGTCCACGCATAATTAATGGCGAAAAATGTCTGGTGATTGAGCAGCGATTAAGTGTGAGGGATCCCGATGCCTACGCTTTTGTTAAAGAGTTTGCGGATACAAATAACCTCAAGGTCAGAGAGGAGTGTTCAGCCCCAAAGGAGGGGTGATCTCTTAAGGAAGCTCTGATTAAGGCACTTCGTGACCCATAAGATTTTTCAGGGGTTACTTAATTTGATTTTTCCTTGATCTCCTCAAGTTCTTTGCAGTCAATGCAGAGAGTTGCGGTTGGGCGTGCTTCCAGTCGTTTAATGCCAATCTCTATTCCGCAGGATTCACAATAACCATACTCATCACCATCCAGCTCATGGAGGGTTTTATCTATTTTTCTGATTAGCTTGCGTTCACGGTCACGGGTTCTCAGCTCCAGTGAAAACTCCTCTTCCAGAGTGGCCCTGTCACTAGGGTCTGGTAGGTTGGCAGTCTCATCCTGCATGTGGTGAACAGTACGATCAACCTCTTCCATTAACTGATGTTTCCAGGCTAGAAGTACCTCTTCGAAGTGGCTCTTCTGGTTATCGTTCATGTACTCTTCGCCCTTTTTAGGCTTGTATGGTTTGATGCCACCGACTAATAGCGTTGACTTCTTCTTCTTTGCGGCCATGCCGTTATTGCTCCTGACAGTATGAGAAAAGAGCGCATTGATACCAGATTGAATTCATTCTGGCAACCTAAATGTGCCTATTCTAAAAACAGGAAGAGATCTTGCAAGATGGTTTTCAGATCTCCTCTCCATGAGATAATGGTCGGGTATGATATCACGATGATGAGAAAAACAGTTGTTTCTCATCTTTTAAATGAACAGGAAAAAAGGGATAGAATGAAGGCGATAATTTTTGATGTTGACGGCACCCTGGCGGATACAGAGAGAGATGGACATAGAGTTGCATTTAATCTGGCGTTTGCAGATGCCGGGCTTGACTGGGTATGGAGCGAAGAGATGTACGGCAGGCTTCTGGCTGTTACTGGTGGAAAGGAGAGAATCAGACATTACATTGAGTTGGAGGAGCCTGAGTATCCAACTGTGGATGATCTGAGTGCATGGATTGCGTCTCTTCACGCATCAAAAACAGAACATTTCGTCTCTCTGCTACAAGCTGGAGAGATCCCTCTGCGTAGTGGTGTACGAAGACTGTTGACTGAGGCACATGAGGCTGGAGTAACTCTTGCGATTGCTACCACCACAACCCCTCAAAATGTCTCTGCACTACTGGAGCATGCCATGTTTCCTGGGGCAGAATCATGGTTCAAGATTATTGGTGCTGGTGATATCGTCCCCAACAAGAAGCCTTCGTCTGATATATATGACTATGTGTTGGCAGAGCTGGGCCTCTCTGCTGCTGAATGTATAGCCATTGAGGATTCTCACAATGGGCTCAGCTCCTCACTTGAGGCGGGGTTAACAACCATTGTGACAGTCAATGGTTATACTGAGGCGGAGGATTTTACCGGGGCCGCGTTGGTTCTGGATCAGATGGGTGAGTCAAATGACCATTGCCATGTATTGCAGGGAGATAGAGAGAAAAAAACAGTGCTTGATCTCGAGTGGGTTAAGTCGGTGTGGAGTAGATGAGTTTTCGTCCAAGTGATCGAGTAGAAGAAATTGAGCCATTTTATGTGATGGAGTTGCTGGCTCGTGCGCGCGAACTGGAGAGAGAGGGTAGAACTATAGTTCATATGGAGGTTGGGGAGCCGGATTTCGATACCCCGGAGTCCATTGTCAGGGCTGGAGTTGAAGCGTTAAACAAGGGGCACCATCATTACACCCCGGCACTTGGACTAACAGAACTTAGAGAAAAAATTGCAGATCACTATAATAGTACCTACGGCAAAAAAGTTCTGGCAGAACAGATTGTAGTAACACCCGGCTCATCAGGTGCGCTTCAGTTGTTGATAGCTCTTCTGGTTAATCCTGGTGATGAG
Organism: Candidatus Thiopontia autotrophica; assembly: GCF_982804495.1. Classification (NCBI taxonomy): domain Bacteria; kingdom Pseudomonadati; phylum Pseudomonadota; class Gammaproteobacteria; genus Candidatus Thiopontia; species Candidatus Thiopontia autotrophica. The sequence goes on from NZ_CEYDPX010000001.1 coordinate 233,776, forward strand.
GTCTTGATGGCAGATCCGGGTTATCCATGTAATCGTCATTTTGTTCGTATATTTGAAGGAGTGACGGTTTCAGTTCCGGTTGATGCTACCACCAGATTTCAATTGACCGCAGAATTGGTTGGTAAGTATTGGAGCGAAAAGAGCAGAGTGGTAATGATCTCCTCTCCATCAAATCCAACAGGTAGTGTTATTGCGGCCAATGAGCTGAAAAAAATTGCCCTGCTGGTGGAGGAGCGTGGTGGGGTCTTGATTGTGGATGAGATCTATCAGGGGCTGATTTATGATGGGTCTAGAGATACGGCTATAGATCTTCCTGGAACAGTGTTTGTAGTAAACAGCTTCTCCAAATATTATGGGATGACAGGGTGGCGTCTTGGTTGGCTGGTCTCCTTAAATATGGAGGCAGTCAGTGGGTTGGATCGGCTCTCTCAGAATCTGTTTCTGGCTCCACCAACACCATCTCAGTATGCGGCGCTCGTGGCATTTGAGCCAGAGACTGAAAGAGTACTGCAGGAGCGCTGTGACCGTTTTAGAAGACGCAGGGACTTTCTCTATGCGGCTCTGTTGGAGCTTGGGCTCAAGATAGATAGAGTGCCGGATGGTGCCTTTTATCTATATGCAGACTGTAGTGACCTGTCATCTGACAGTAGTCAGTTTGCGGCTGATCTGCTGGAGCAGGCGGGGGTTGCGGTTACTCCCGGAAAAGATTTTACAGTAAGAGATCCGAGGCGCTGGATACGGTTTGCCTACACCACCTCATTGGATCAGCTACAGCTTGGTGTGGAGCGGATCAGAAGTTTTCTTTCTACTCAAGGCGGGATGGGCCGATGAGGCATCAAATAACATTGCAACAGTTTCGCATGCTGCGACTACCTGTGGCGCTACACAGGGCTGGGCAGTTTATTGGCGTTGCCGGAGTGTGCTACTGGTTTTGGTGGGTACTGGTGGAAAAGGGCTTTCTGCAGACGCTGCTATCAGATGATCTGGGGATGCAGGCAATTTTGTTGGGGGTTCCTCTGGTTCTTATTCTGCCGGCAATATATTACACAGCACTCTTTATTCTACTGAGAGTGCTTTTTTGGCTAGGAAGCTCTGATGAAGAAGTCTCTGATGAAGATACTTCGTGATCCAATCAGATCCTGTCTACAAACGAAGAGCAGGAAGGATGGCGGCACCATAGGCGGCCTCGGTCTGTGTGGCAGTAGAGACTGGAACACCTATCTGTTGTTGACGAATAATTTGCCATTTCTGGTTGTCTGCGCCACCCCCTGCGGTAACTATTCGGTTTGGAAAAGGTGCCCCCAGCTTGTGCATCTTCAGATATCCCTGTTTCTCTATTGCGGTCAGCCCCTCGATAATCCCCTGAAAAAATAGTTTATCGTCATCTGGTCGTGGCGTCAGTCGCGGTTGTAGATTTGGATCAGAGATGGGGAAGCGTTCGCCTGCAGTGGATAGTGGGTAGTAATCTAGTCCGGTCGGGATGTCTGGTTCAATTAGCTGACTCAGTTCGTCTATCTTTTTACGCGAGAAGTAGTCAAGCAAAATTCCGGAACCGGCACTGGAGGCACCACTTACCAGCCATGATTCTCCCAGGCGATGACTGTAGACCCCGTCTTGTGGCGAGAAAATCGGGATAGGGGAGAGGATTTTGAGAGCTGTTGTAGTTCCCAGTGAGGTCACGGCATCTCCAGTTTTATTGATGCCGGCAGCAATAGTGGCAGCGATGCTGTCAGTGGTTCCTGTATGGATATGAATACTATCCCGCTGGTTTTTTGGTATACCCCACTCAACAGCCAGTTGACTGTTCAGGGTAGCATACCGAGTTCCGGGAGGAGAGACGGCAGGTAGTATGTCGGATGGCAGGACGAGGCTGTCCATCCACTGTGGCCAGTTGCGTTTAATCGGGTCGTAGCCCATTTTAAGTGCATTGTTTTCATCGCTCTGACCGAATACTCCGCCCAGTCTGTTGCTGATCCAGTCTGCCTGGTGGAGTGCTAGTAGACCACTGGATTTGTCGATATCACTGTTGTTCTCCAGTAGCCAGAGAAGCTTTGCAAGAGAAGATGATGGTCCGTGTGCACCACTGCTTATAGGGGCCCTTTGCGAGATCCTGTCAGCTGCGGCAACTGCTCTCTGGTCATCGTACATTAGTGCCGCAGTTAATGGGTTTCCATAACGGTCGGAGAGGAGCAGGGTGGACGAGGTTCCATCTACAGTGATTGTCTCTACTGTTTCAGTGGAAAGTTTTGAGATCAGTTGCCCCATAACCTCTATTGTTGCGAGCCACCAATCATCAGGGTCCTGCACAGACCACCCAGCATGTTCTCTCTCTGATGGAGGAAGGGATACGCTGTTTTGTGCAAGAACCTCTCTTTTATGGTTGACGGCGATGGCCCGGCAGCCAGATGTTCCCAGGTCTATTCCTATATGGATGGCCATCCGGAAGCGTGGATCAGGAGGTGGTTGGCGTAGCCCCGGGCAGTTGAATAACGGCAGCAGATGTCCAGTCAGGGGCTTTGTGTTCTGCTACAACCGTGGTGTACACGCCACCACGGACATTAAATATAGCGGTCAGGCGCATAAATCTGGGATGGGTTGCAGCTACCAGATCAGAGAGGATCTGGTTAGTGACAGCTTCATGGAAGGCGCCCTTGTCGCGATATGACCATACATACATTTTAAATGATTTTAGCTCTACACATAGTTGATCAGGGACGTACTCCAGCTCCAGCGTTGCAAAGTCTGGCTGTCCTGTTTTTGGACATAGACAGGTGAATTCAGGGGTCTGAATACGAATCGTATAGTCACGTTCCGGGGTGGGGCTTTCAAAGGTCTCTAATTCTTCACTTGGCTTGCTTGGCATCTCTATCTATCCCTGTTTATATACCCAATAAAACAATTAGATAAGTTATAAATCTAATCTAATTTCATTGATGGTTTATTGTTGATTTGGGTGCTATTATACGACACAATCATGAGTAGTTGAGATGCTCATTTTTTATCACTATATAGGTAGTTTGTCTACCTGTCGGATATAACGAGGATATGCGACTTAAAACCCTGAAACTTGCTGGATTTAAATCTTTTGTAGATCCAACATCAGTACCCTTCACAAGCAACCTGGTTGGGGTAATTGGCCCCAACGGTTGCGGAAAATCAAACATCATTGATGCGGTTCGCTGGGTTATGGGGGAGAGCTCTGCCAAACAGTTGCGTGGTGACTCCATGGCGGACGTTATCTTTAATGGCTCCAGTGCACGCAAGCCGGTTGGTCATGCATCTGTGGAGCTTGTTTTTGATAATGCTGCAGGTACATTGCAGGGGCAGTATGCCAGCTTTAGTGAGATCTCTGTCAAGCGCAAGGCCTCAAGAGATGGAAAATCAACCTACTACCTTAACGGAACCAAATGTCGCCGCAGGGATATCATGGATATCTTCCTGGGAACAGGGCTGGGTCCGCGCAGCTATGCAATTATAGAGCAGGGGATGATCTCCAGGTTTGTGGAGGCCAAGCCGGATGATCTGCGTGTACTAATTGAAGAGGCGGCTGGGATCTCAAAATACAAAGAGAGACGACGAGAGACCGAGACCCGCATGCGCCATACGCGCGAGAACCTTGACCGCATAAATGATCTTCGTGAAGAGTTGGGGAAACAGCTGAGACGTCTGGAGCGACAGTCTCGTGTCGCAAAACGTTATCGTCTGCTCAAGGAGGAGGAGCGACTAATGCAGGCACAGCTGCTTGCATTACGTTGGCAGGAGTATGATCGGAAGGCGGCAGAGCAGGGCCAGAAAACTCGTCAGGCTGAGTTGACAGTGCAGGAGCGGCTGGCGCAGCAACGATCAATAGAGGCTGAGATTGAGAAAGGACGTCAACGCCATACAGAATCAAATGAGTCATTTAATGAGGTTCAGGGTCGTTTCTATGCTGCTGGTGCAGAGATTGCCAGAACTGAGCAAAATCTGAAGGGGTTGAAAGAGCGACGTAATCAACTGGCTGATGATCTACAAAAGGCTGAGAGCGCCTGGCACGAGGCCAATGCAATGATTAAGGCGGACCGTCAGCGTATTGTAGAGCTAGAGGAGTCACTATCGAGAGATGATCCTGAATTGCTGAAACTTCAGCAAGAGGATCTCGCGCTGTCGGCACGCTGGGAAGAGGCGGAGAATGCCTGGCATGAGTGGCAATCAGAGCTGGAGGATTTTAATCGTTCGGCTAATGACCCGAAACGTGACGCAGAAATTACCCGTTCAAGGATTGAGCAACTGGAGCGTCAGTTGAAAAATGGTAAGCGCCAGCAGCAACGTCTGCAGGAGGAGCAGCAGCGGCTACCATCCATTGATTCCCGTGAGCTTGAAAATCTGCAGAGTGAACTAGAGCAGAGTGAGGCCGAGATAGAGCAAGCACGCAATAAAAATGATGATATGCGTGAGTCAATCACCAGGCGGCGTGATGAAAACCATAGGGCGGCAGATCAGCTGGATATAAAGCGTGGAGAACTGCAAGGGCTCAAGGGGCGTCTGACCTCGCTGGAGGCATTGCAACAAGACGCATTGGGTCGTGACAAGAGTAGTGTCCAGTCATGGTTAAATCAGAGTGATATTGCAGAAGATACCCTCCGCCTTGCAGAGATGCTCAAGGTGACCACAGGTTGGGAGAAGGCTGTAGAGGTGGCGCTTGGCTCTTATCTGGAGGCAATCCCGGTTGGTGATGATAGTCATCTGCTGGAAAGTGCAGCACATCTCAAGAAAGGTGAGGTTCGCTTTATTACAAAAAACGGTTTACCTGAACCCTCAGTGCCAATAGAGCTTATTGGTGCAACTCCACTAGTTGACTGTGTTGAGGCAAACCCTGAAATTGAGATGCTGCTACAGGGTGTATATGGAGTAGATACCATTCAGCAGGCCCTGCAACTCAGATCGCAGCTGGATACTGGAATGTCCCTGGTTACCAGGGATGGGTTGTGGATTGGCCGTGGCTGGTCACAGGTAGTCAGAGAGGATGATCACAAGGATGGTCTACTGCAGAGAGAGCAGACTATTCGTGAACTCAAACAGCAGCAACAACAGCTTGAGTCAGATCTGAAGAGATTGGAGCAGATTCTGCAAAATGGGCGTAGTGAGCAGAAGGAGCTGGAGCAGGAGCAGCAACAATATCAGGTTGTTATTGACCAACAGGCCGCAGATATATCCTCCCGCAAATCTGAGTTGAGCGGCAGGCTTGCCAGTCAGGAACAGGCAAACCATCGTAGCAAGAGAATTGATGAGGAGCTGTTACAGGCTCGTGAGGAGATTAAGCAGGCAGAAACAGGTGTTCATGAGTTAGGGCTACGCCTCGATATTGCACTGTCAGAAATGGAAGAGAGTGATGCTCAGCGCGAGCAGATGGAGTCAAGGAAGGGAGCGTTGCGCGAGACCATGGACAGATCCAGAGATCGAGCACGTGAAAAGAGAGATCAGCTTCACCGTTTGACCGTGCAGGTTGAGTCATCCAGAACTCGCCTGGAATCCACCCGTAGTGGATTAGCACGTATGGAAGAGCAGCTGGCCTCGGGAGAGGAGAGGCGACAGGATCTTGCACGTTCCAGAGAGGAAATGAAGGCTCCGATCAAGGAGCTTAAGGTGGAGCTGGAAGAGTATCTGGCAAAACAGCTGTTGGTGGAAAATGAGTTGGCTGATGCGCGTCGTCAGCTGGAAGAGATTGAGCACCATTTACGTGAACTTGATGGCACAAGGGTGGAGGCTGAGCAGGATGTACAGGATCTCCGTTCAGCTCATGAGAAGCTCTTGCTGGAGGGAGAAGAGGTAAGAGTCCGTTGTCAGACCATGGATGAGCAACTGCAAGAGAGTGGCTACGAAAGGGCGCCACTACTTCGCGAGATGCCGGAAGAGGCAACAGCAGAAAGGTGGCAGGATGATGTGGATGAGATGGCACGCAAAATCCAGCGCCTTGGCCCTATTAATCTTGCCGCCATTGAGGAGTATCAGACAGAGTCAGAGCGCAAGGAGTATCTCGACCAGCAGAATGATGATCTTATTGCAGCACTGGAGACTTTGGAGAGTGCCATTGGAAAAATTGACCGTGAGACCCGTAGTCGCTTCAAGGATACTTTTGACAAAATTAACGATGGTCTGAAAAATAACTTCCCCAGATTGTTTGGTGGTGGACGTGCCCATCTGGAGATGACGGGAGATGACCTGCTGGATACTGGTGTAACTGTCATGGCGCAGCCGCCAGGCAAGAGAAACAGCACTATCCATCTGCTTTCAGGTGGAGAGAAAGCGCTGACTGCAGTGGCGTTGGTGTTCTCTATCTTTGAACTTAATCCGGCACCTTTCTGTATGCTTGATGAGGTTGATGCCCCACTGGACGAGGCCAATGTTGGACGTTTCTGTAACATGGTCAAGCACATGTCCAAGCGAGTGCAGTTCATCTTTATTACCCACAACAAGACTACCATGGAGATATCTGATCATCTATCAGGCGTCACTATGCATGAGCCTGGCGTATCCAGAATGGTTTCAGTGGATATGGAAGAGGCTCAGGTGCTGGCAGCAAGTTAATCGATAATGGGTCTACTAACCAAAATAAAAACCATATTGGAAAGGGGAGATACACGGCGTCAATCTGGGCAAAATCACGATGAACCAATTGATCTTGGGGAGTGGAGCTTTGATGACGAACATGATCTGGAACTTGATGATATTGATCTGGAAGATGGTGTTGGTGACGGTGTAGCGAGATCTGTAGATGATAGTGATCCTGATAACTCATCTGATGCTGTTGGTTTGGCAGTGACCTTAACAGTCATGGCCAGGGAAGGGGATCACTTTGAGGGTGGAGATCTGTTGCGTGAATTTACTGCAACAGGACTGGAGATGGGGAAGGATGGTTTCTATCATGTCTATTCTGCAGATTCGCAGCGTGGGCGATCACAGGGACAGCAGGAGCCGCCACTGTTTACCGTAAGCAACGTATTGGCACCTGGGGTGTTTGATCAACAACAGATTATGAATCTTAGAACTACGGGGATAGCACTCTTCTTCCGGTTGCCGAGTCAATATTCTGGTAAACAGGCATTTGAAAAGATGGCTGAGACATCACATAAAATTGCTGTAGGTCTGGGCGGGCAGGTCTGTGATAGTGAGAGAAAGGCATTAACTCCACACTCGCTGCAAAATTTGCGGGATCAAGTTTACGAATTTGAGTACAACCAGGAGCTGGAGAGTCGCAGGGCAGCCATTGAGCAGCCAAAATAGAGATGAGTGGACAGTCTCCTCTGCCCGCAGCTCGTGCTCAAGAGTTGCGTGATCAGCTTAACTACCATAACCACCGCTACTACACCCTGGACTCCCCGGAGATTCTGGATTCAGAATATGATGCTCTTTTTAGGGAGCTACAGGGGCTGGAGCAGAATTATCCTGAGCTAAAGAGAGATGACTCTCCCACAAGACGAGTGGGGGGGGAGATACTTTCAGCCTTTGAGTCAGTAGATCATGAGACCCCAATGGCCTCACTGGATAATGCCTTTAGCTATTCCGAGATGGAAGGTTTTGAGAGGAGAGTGAGAGAGCGTGGTGAAATAGAGCATATAGAGTATGTGGTTGAGCCAAAACTGGATGGGCTGGCACTTAATCTTCTTTATATAGATGGTGTTCTGGTTCGTGGAGCAACACGAGGAGATGGCCAAACAGGTGAGGATGTAACCTCTAATATACGTACCATACCCACAATTCCATTTAGATTGCATGGTGATAATCTCCCCGATCGCCTTGAGGTTAGAGGTGAGGTGTTCATCTCCATAGATGACTTCAAGCGACTGAACCAGTCCCAGAGTGTTGCTGGAGAGAAACTGTTTGCAAACCCCAGAAATGCCGCGGCCGGCAGTCTGCGTCAACTTGACTCATCAATAACCGCAAAGCGACCACTCTCTTTCATAAGTTATGGCATCGGTATTCAACAGGGAGGGGAAAAAGCAGAGAGCTATCAACAGCTGATTGAGCAACTTTCATCATGGGGGATACCAATATCAACAGAGTCACAGGTGGTGAGCGGGTTGGATGGCTGTGCAGAGGTTTATGCGGATCTCCTGTCACGAAGAGAGGTGCTTCCCTATGAGATCGATGGGGTTGTATTTAAAGTGAACTCATTTCAGCTGCAGCAGAAGTTGGGCTCTACCTCACGAGCTCCGCGCTGGGCTATTGCATGGAAATTTCCTGCCGAAGAGGCAACCACAGAGTTGCTATCGATAGATCTACAGGTTGGTCGTACCGGAGCTTTGACGCCGGTGGCACGTCTTGCGCCGGTGGATGTTGGCGGTGTTACAGTCTCCAACGCGACCCTCCATAACGAGGATGAGGTGCAGCGCAAGGATGTAAGAGTTGGAGATACAGTGGTGGTTCGTCGTGCAGGAGATGTAATCCCAGAAGTGGTTAGAACCATACCGGATAAACGACCGCACTATACTGAGATATGGAAGATGCCAAACAGCTGTCCTGTATGTGGTTCTGAGGTTCTGCGTGAAGAGGATAAAAGTGTGGCTCGCTGTAGTGGAGGGCTCTTCTGTCCAGCACAACGCAAGGAGGCCATATGGCATTTCGCCTCTCGCAAAGGCCTGGATATAGAGGGGTTGGGTGGAAAGCTTATAGATCAGCTGGTAGATGAGAAGATCATTGCAACTGCAGCAGATCTTTTCAGCATTAATTCGGAACAGCTCTCATCTTTGCAGAGGATGGGAGATAAATCAGCAGACAATCTTGTAGGGTCGCTGAGCAAGAGCAGAAAAACCACGTTACCACGGCTTCTATTCGCTCTCGGCATACCTGAAGTGGGAGAGGCAACCGCCCGTTCCATTGCTATCCATTTTGGTGATCTGGAGCCAATCATGCAGGCAACCATTGATGATCTGCAGGTGGTGGATGATGTTGGCCCTGTTGTTGCGCATAACATATTTACCTTTTTTCGACAGGATCATAATCGTAAGGTTATTGAGAGTCTGCTACGATCAGGGGTGGTCTGGGAGACAATCATCCCCCAGGAGAGACTGCCACAACCACTACTTGGAGAGAGTTACGTAATCACAGGTACTCTGCGCAATATGAAACGGTCAGAGGCCAAAGAGAGACTGCAGGCCATGGGTGCAAAGGTTACGGGTTCAGTCTCAAAGAAGACAACTGCACTGATCTGTGGTGAGGATCCAGGGTCAAAAAAAGTAAAGGCAGAGACACTTGGTATTCAGGTTTTGGATGAAGAGGGGCTGCAGAGTCTATTGCGGTCGTAGCATCACCTGAACAGTTCTACGTAATCCCTGTAGATGCATCTGTCCATAACGGTAAAAATATTCGCATCACTGGCGCGTTGAGCTGACTCTGCATGAATCACCCCCTCCTGTAGCCAGATTGCAGGAATCTCCAGAGAGATAGTATCGTCAACAATGGCGGGCACATGTTCTGGTGCACGAAATACATCTACCAGATCAATCGGGCCTTGAATCTCATCAAGTGAACCATAAACAGTTTCACCAAGAATCTCTCCACCTCCCGGGCGTACAGGAATAATACGAAACCCATATGTCTGCATGGCTGCAGAGACACGATGGCTGGGTCTGTTTGGCTGAGAGGAGATCCCCACCACAGCTATGGTGTGGATCTCCCTCAGCCTGGTATGAATCTGATCAAGAGAGGGGTTGGTAAACACTACTTCTCCTTCAGACCTGCTTCAACACTTGCAGGTTTTTATCCCCAGAACTGTATAGGCAGGACACCAGGACAAGAGTCCGGTAGCCAGAGGAACAACACCAATATACCCCCAGACAGGCAACATCCCAGCTGCAGTTGCTGCGATTAGAGCAACACCAATTACAATACGCAAAATTCGATCAATACCACCTACATTTTTAGACATTGAAAACTCCTTTGTTGGATTAAAAGAACAGCGCGTAAGAGTATAGCCTAATTGTTTCTATAAAATTTCAAGCTTATCCGTAGGTGCAGAGGTATGCAGTTTCTGTCTCAACCTACCCCCACTGTTGCCGGCAGAGTTTCGGTCTGAAATGCGATTGATACCACGTCTCCATCAAAATATTGGTTGGTTTTTAGCATCTCTTTTTCCTTTATTTGATTTTAATGCTCAGGGCATGAATCTCACTATCCATTAGGGGCTCAACAGCACTGTAGACCAGTCTGTGTTGCTGGAGCATGTTTTTTCCGGCAAACAGTGGTGATGCTATATGTACAGTGTAGTGACCGGCACCACCGGCACTTTTGTGTCCGGCGTGTTCATCAGAATTATCCTCAATCTCCAGAAAAGTCGGGGAGATGTGGTCACTCAGGAGAGCATGAATAGCTTTTATCCGTTCCTCAGCAGTCAAGGCAGCACCTTTTTGAAGGGTTTTACCGTCACACTCTGATAGACATTGGCTGCAATATAGGGGTCACTATCTGCCCACTGTTGGGCAGACTCAAGAGATGGGAATTCTGCAACCACCAGGCTTCCGGTAAATCCGGCAGGGCCAGGGTCTTCACTATCTATGGCGGGATGGGGGCCGGCAAGAACAAGACGACCCTCGCTGCGCAGCCTCTCCAGCCGTGCAAGATGGTCTGGACGAGTTGCCACTCTATCCTCAAGGCTGTCGTCACGATCTTGGCTGATGATGGCGTATAGCATTTATCTATCCTCTATTTGTCGTTCTGGTATCTCTGCTTGAATCTCCTCGGGCTCTTCCTGGATGTGTCTGGTCATATAGAAGGCCTGCGCAACCACAAAGGTAAAAGTTAACCCCATAACCCCAAACAGCTTGAAGTTAACCCAGATCTCCTCTCGGGTTTTTTCATCCATCTCCAGGCCATAATAGAAGGCAACGTATACATTGATGAAGCCTACAATTATGAAGAATATTCCCCAGCTCCAGTTGAGTCTGTGCCATATATTGTCTGCAAGGGTGACACTGCTACCCATCATCCGTTCAGCAAGCGGTTTCTCTCCAATGTAACTGCTTGCAATGAACGCGAGCCCGAAGACCCAGTTTACAACGGAGACCTTCCATTTTATAAAGGCCGCATCCTGAAAGATAAGTGTTGCCCCCCCCAGTACTGTAATCAGTCCAAGAGTTACAAGATGCATCTTCTCGAAGCGGCGGTGTTTGAGCCAGAAAATGGACACCTGAATGGCGGATGCTGCGATCGCAACTGCGGTGGCAACAAAGATGCCATACATCTTGTAGGCGACAAAAAAGAGGATAACAGGGAAGAGATCAAACAGAAATTTCATTGCAGGAGGAGTAAAATAGCATCTTTAGTAAAGTTCCTAATCATACCATACCAATCCATGTTTAATTACGATCTCCATAGCCACTCTACAGTCTCTGATGGAACACTTACCCCCAGTGATCTGGTGCGCCGTGCCCGGGATAAGGGGGTTGATGTGCTGGCACTTACTGATCACGATGAGGTGGCCGGTTATGGTGCGGCAGTTGTGGAGTCCAGGAGAGTTGGGATCCAGTTGTTGGCAGGAGTAGAGATCTCCGTAACCTGGGGGCGACAGACAGTTCACATTGTAGGTCTTGATGTTGATCCTGATAGCGCTGGTCTGGTAAAAGGTTTAAGCCATCTGCGTGATTATAGAAAATGGCGCGGAGAGGAGATTGGACGTCGCCTGGAGAATGCAGGTTTTGTTGATGCCTATAGTGGTGCTTTGGAGTATCAGCAGGGAGATCTGCTGACACGTACCCATTATGGTCGTTTTCTGGTTGGTGTTGGGGCAGTGGAAACAATGCAGGATGCCTTTAAAAAATATCTACTTAGAGGTCGGCCTGGTTATGTGAGTGGGAAGTGGGCATCGATGGAGGAGGCACTGCAGTGGATTCATGACGCTGGTGGGGTTGCAGTTGTGGCCCATCCCGCACGTTATGGAATGACCCGTACGAAACTTAGAAGCATGTTGGGGGAATTTATTGAGTGTGGGGGTGAGGGGTTGGAGGTGGTATCCAGTAGCCACAATGGAAATGAGATTCAGACCATGGGGCAGCATGCGGTTCAATTGGGGCTTGCGGCATCCAGGGGGTCTGATTTCCATGACCCCGGCAATCGCTGGGTTGAGCTTGGTCGTCTGCCGTCACTGCCAAAAAAATGTGAACCAATATGGGAACGTTGGGAGCTTGGCCGGCACCCCAGAGTTCCGCAAACTGCAAACAGATAACGCACTACCAACTATGGCACCTATCCTGGAGATTCATCCAATAAATCCGCAGCCGAGGTTAATCCGGCAGGCAGTAGAGGTAATTCGTAGAGGAGGAGTTATCGCCTATCCAACAGATTCCAGTTATGCCCTGGGGTGTCATCTTGGTGACAAGCAGGCTATGGAGAGGATACGAAAAATACGTAAGGTTGGGAGTGACCATAATTTTACCCTGGTCTGCCCAAACCTCTCTGACCTGAGTCTCTATGCAAAGGTTGACAACACCTCCTTTCGCTTGATGAAGCATGTTATGCCTGGCCCCTATACATTGATCCTAAAGGCCAGTCGTGAGGTGCCGCGCCGCTTGCAACACCCAAAGCGCAAGACCATCGGGCTTCGTGTTCCTGACAACAGGGTTGCACATGCGTTGATGGAAGATCTTGGCGAGCCTCTGATGAGCTCCACACTGATCCCGCCGGGTGAAGAATTTCCCCTGAATGATCCTCATGATATAGATGAGCAGATGGGGCATGCACTGGATCTTATTATCGATGGGGGGCGTTGTGGTGTGGAGCCAACAACTGTAGTAAATATGGTTGATGGAATCCCTGAAGTTGTGCGGGCAGGTTGTGGTGATCCGTCACCATTTGAGCGATAATCAACCGCAATGAATTCATTTTCCATGATCCAGACAATAGCAATCTGGGCGCTCCCGGTTCTCTTTGCGATTACGGTCCATGAGGTTGCACATGGCTGGGTAGCCAAGCAGTTTGGTGACAAGACAGCAATGATGATGGGGAGACTGACCCTTAATCCGGTAAAGCATATTGACCCAATGGGGACAGTGTTGGTGCCCCTGTTACTCGTTGTATTGCAGACGGGGTTTGTTTTTGGATGGGCAAAACCGGTTCCGGTTACAACAGAAAATCTGCGTAACCCCAAGATAGACATGGTATGGGTTGCCATTGCGGGACCACTCTCCAATGGAGTAATGGCACTGTTATGGCTTATCGCGATTGTTGTGGGGGTTGGGATACACAACTCACTGCCGCTGGTGTCCGAGCCACTTATCTATATGGGACAAGCAGGCATATTAATTAATGTGGTCTTGATGGTTCTTAATCTGTTGCCACTACCGCCACTGGATGGGGGAAGGGTAGTTACCGGTCTTCTGCCGGGCAGGCTCTCATGGAAGTTCAGCAGAATAGAACCTTATGGTTTTTTCATTCTTATTGGACTATTGGCAACAGGTATTCTTGGACAGATTATGGGGCCGTTGATAAACGGCATAAGTGGAATTCTCTTCTCATTGGCCGGATTTTGATGGCCGGTTATTAATTTATGAACTCAATTACCAACAATAGCTCTACCATACCGGCACAATTTCAGCGTGTGGTCTCGGGGATGCGCCCAACTGGCAATCTGCACCTCGGCCATTACCATGGGGTGCTTAAAAACTGGGTTCACCTGCAGCACGAGTATGAGTGTTTTTTCTTTGTGGCAGACTGGCATGCACTGACTACCCATTACGAAGATCCATCAGTGATTGATAAAAGCGTCTGGGAGATGGTTATTGACTGGCTGGCTGCCGGAGTAAATCCGACATCTGCCAAAATCTTTGTGCAGTCACAGGTGCCGGAACATGCCGAGCTTCATACCCTGCTCTCGATGATAACCCCGTTAAGCTGGCTTGAACGGGTTCCAACCTACAAGGATCAGCAGGAAAAGTTGAAGGAGAAAGATCTCTCTACCTATGGTTTTCTTGGTTATCCGTTACTGCAGAGCGCAGATATCCTTGCCTATCGTGCAGGGCAGGTTCCGGTTGGAGAAGATCAGGTGGCCCACGTTGAGTTGACCCGCGAGGTGGCGCGCCGCTTTAACCATCTATATGGCAAAGAGCCAGGTTTTGAGGAGAAGGCAGAGAGTGCCGCCAAAAAGATGGGGAAGAAGAACGCCAAACTCTATGGTCGACTACGCAGAAGTTTTCAGGAAGAGGGTGACCATGAGGCACTGGAGACGGCACGCGCACTACTGGAGTCGCAACAGAATATTACAATTGGTGATCGGGAGCGTCTCTTTGGTTATCTCGAGGGGGGAGGCAAGATTATTCTCCCGGAACCACAGGCTCTGCTGACCAAAGCATCAAAGATGCCAGGGCTGGATGGGCAGAAGATGTCAAAATCCTATAACAACACCATCTCTCTCAGAGAGGATCCGGCAGAGGCCGAGAAGAAAATCCGCACCATGCCAACAGATCCTGCGCGGGTTCGGCTTACCGATCCTGGTGATCCTGCAAAATGCCCGGTCTGGGATTTTCATCATATCTACACAAGCGAGAGTGACCGTAAAGATCTGGCTGAAGGATGTCGTACCGCATCTATCGGATGCCTGGATTGTAAGCAGTCTGTGGTTGATGGAGTACTAAAGGAGCTGGTGCCCATGCGTGAGCGTGCGCAGAAATTTACCGATGAGCCAAATTTGGTGAGAAACATTATTGAAGAGGGTGGTGAGCTGGCTCGTGAGGAGGCAAGACGAACCATGGTTGAGGTTCGTCAGGCGATGGGTCTGGTCTATTAGCAGTTAATTGGGGATACTAAAGTGAATCAAGAGTTGCCACTGGAGGAGAGTTCAACAGTTGTTGATCCAGAGTACGAGAAGATGCTGAGAGGAATTAGGGTCTCTGGAGAGGCGCTACAGGAGCTCCCAAAAGATCTCTATATTCCACCTGAGGCACTCAAGGTGGTGCTGGAGGCGTTTGAGGGTCCGGTTGATCTTCTTCTGTACCTTATCAAGCGCCAAAATCTGGACATTCTGAATATTCCAATTGCCGAGGTGACTCGTCAGTACATGGAGTATGTCGAGATGATGCGGGCCCTGAATCTGGAGATGGCAGCAGAGTATCTGGTTATGGCTGCCATGCTGGCTGAGATCAAATCAAGGATGTTGTTGCCTCGTCATGAAGAGATTGAGGATGAAGATGATCCTCGCGCTGAACTGATTCGTCGTCTCCAGGAGTATGAGCAGCTGAAGAGAGCGGCGGAGGAGCTGAACGAACTGCCGCGAATGGAGAGAGACATAAATTCAGTAGAGATTGCGGCACCTGTTCGTGGCGCACGTCCTCAGCCAGAGGTGCAGATACAGGCACTACTAACCGCATTTAGTGATGTTCTGCAGCGGGCAGAGCTGTTTAATAGCCACCATGTGCAGCGTGAGCCACTCTCTATTAGGGAGCGCATGAGCAGTGTTCTGGTGTTGCTTGAAGAGGGGGCGGAATTTGTTGAGTTTGGCTCCCTGTTTCAGGTTGAAGAGGGGCGCGCGGGTGTAGTGATTACACTGATGGCCATCCTCGAGCTGATCAAGGATTCACTGATTGGTATTGTACAGAATGAGCCTTACGGGCCAATCTACATCAGCTCACCAAATGAAAGATCGATGGAAAGTGGAGAGGAGCAATAATGGAGATGAGTCTGAAAAACATTATCGAGGCCGCATTGATGGCCTCAGGCAAGCCACTAAACATAAAGGTATTGCGATCGCTCTTTGAAGAGGGGGCAGAGCCCGAGCGACAAGAGATTGTCGAGGTATTGAGGCAGTTGCAGAGTGAGAGTGAAGGGCATGGTTATGAGGTTATTGAGGTTGCCAGTGGCTGGAGAATGCAGGTCAGACAGGATCTATCCACCTGGATTAACCGTCTTTGGGAAGAGAAACCGGCCCGTTATTCACGCGCACTGCTTGAGACCATGTCATTGATTGCATATCGCCAACCAATTACCAGAGGAGAGATTGAAGAGATCCGCGGAGTAGCAGTCAGCACCAACATCATGAAGACCCTGCAAGAGAGAGAGTGGATTCGCCTGCTCGGTCACAAGGATGTGCCGGGGCGTCCTGCAATGTATGGCACAACAAAAAAATTCCTCGACTACTTTGGGCTGAGAACACTGGAAGAGCTGCCAACCCTGATGGAGCTGAAAGAGCTTGGTGCCATGAATGGCGAATTTGAGCTGGAGCAGGAGGAGCCTGAGCTTGATGATGACGGTGATGATTCCTCAAGAGCTGATCTCAGACTGGTCGTGAACGAGAGTAGTACATAGTGACAGAGCAGAAACCTGATGAGCCGGCAGGAGAGCGCCTGCAGAAGGTAATGGCGCGGGCCGGTATAGGCTCTCGTCGTCAGGTTGAGAGGTGGATGAAAGAGGGGCGGGTCAAGGTCAATCGTCAGCCTGCCGAATTGGGGGTAAGAGTAACCGCCAGCGATGAGATTCGTTTTGATGGGGAGCTGATTAATCCATTCCCCAAAAGCGGGATGCGCAATAGAAGCAGGGTAATTCTATACAATAAGCCCGCAAGACAGATGACCACCCGTAGTGATCCGGAGGGGCGTGACACCGTATTCAAACATCTGCCAAAAATACGGGGCGCGCGCTGGATCTCGGTCGGAAGACTGGACTACAACACCTCTGGACTCTTGCTTTTTACTACAGACGGTGATCTTGCCAACCGCTTGATGCATCCATCTGCCGAGGTGGAGCGTGAATATGCAGTCCGCACCCTGGGGGGGGCAACAGATGAGCAACTGGACCAGCTCATCAAGGGGGTTGAGCTTGAGGATGGTGTAGCCAAATTTTCCGATATTGTGGACTCCGGTGGCCAGGGGGTAAACCATTGGTACCATGTGGTGTTGCAGGAGGGGCGCAACCGCGAGGTTAGAAGAATGTGGGAGGCGGTAGGGTTAACAGTGAGCCGCCTTATGAGAGTTCGCTATGGCCCCATCTTTCTGGGCAAACAGGTTCGTGCAGGCAAGAGTCGTGAACTCACCCAGGAAGAGATTGCAGAATTGAGAAATGTGGCCAGAGTTGATGAGGCAAAAGAGTAGCCCCAGACAACTATTCAGGGAGCTTTATAACCACTACGGCCCCCAAAACTGGTGGCCAGCAGAGACCCCGTTCGAGGTGATGGTTGGGGCAATCCTCACCCAAAACACTGCATGGGAACGTGTTGAGACCGCAATTGATAACCTGCGCACGAATAATCTGTTGTCTGCTGAGGCTATTCTCTCTACGGCCCAACCAAGACTTGCTGAGCTGATTCGGCCATCCGGTTACTTTAATCAAAAGGCCAAGCGCCTACATGGTTACTGCGCCTGGTACATTGAGAATGAAAAATATCTATGGGAGATGGATAGCGAGCAGCTTCGTGAGGAGTTGTTGCAGATCAATGGAGTAGGGCCAGAGACTGCTGATGATATTCTCCTGTATGCATTTGAGCGCCCGGTTTTTGTGGTCGATGCCTACACCAGGAGAATCTTTCAGCGTACTGGAGCAATCTCGGGTGATGAACCATACGAGATGATCCGCCATCTGGTAGAGAGGGATTTTCGGACGGAAGGTGGTGGAGGCCTGGTAAAACAGTTAAATGAATTTCACGCCTTGATAGTGGAGCATGCCAAGCAACACTGTAAAAAACGGCCATCATGTGAAAACTGCCCCATCTCTTGTGATTTTCAATACTTAATTCAGGGGTAGTTAAGTATTGTATCCTCATAATTATGTTCTTTATGGTACGTTATCTTCTTTAGACCTATCTTTAGCTCCTTGCTCGGGACGGTTATTTGAGAAGGATTCCATAATTTGTTACTGTTTGGGTTGAAATAAATCAAGAGGTTACCGGGTGGCTTTGGGCTCCCTCTATGAGATCAATGCTCTCGATAATATACGGAATCCGCATAGTGCCATATTTAGAGATTCCGTCTAATATACTGTTAGGCAATCAACCCCATTATATAGACCGGCCATGTTTATACTATATAATCTCTTATCAACATGACCATTCTCATCCTTTATGTGGCAGTCGCCTTGCTCTTTTCGTTTTTATGCTCCATTGCAGAGGCGGTACTACTCAGTGTAACTACGGCCCATATCAGGGTGCTTGAGCAGGAAGGGAGAATTTCAGGTTCGCTGTTACGTGAGTTAAAGGGTGATATCAACAAGCCGTTGGCAGCAATTCTCACACTAAACACTATTGCCCATACCGTAGGTGCTGTCGGTGCCGGTGCACAAGCAGTCCTGGTGTTTGGCAACGCTTGGGTAGGGTTGTTTTCTGCAATCCTGACGCTGATGATTCTGGTGTTTTCGGAGATTATCCCGAAAACACTGGGTGCAACATACTGGCGTGCTTTGGCAGGCGTTACAGCACAAGGACTTAGATTCCTTATAAAGATGCTGTACCCATTTGTAGTTTTATCTGAATTATTGACACGCGGAATTTCACGCAATAAGAAAATCGAAGGCTTCAACCGCGAAGAGTTTGCTGCCATGGCAGAACTTGGTGAGCAGGAAGGGCAACTAGAAGAGCGGGAATCACGAATCCTGAAAAACATGTTTAGGCTTCACGAAACAATCGTCACCGACGTGATGACGCCCCGTCCCGTGGTGTTTTCATTACCCGAATCGCTAACAGTTTATGAATATTTCGATAATCACTACGATTCGCGTTTTTCACGCATTCCCGTTTATGCAGAAAACGATGAAATGTTCACCGGCTTTGTGCTCAAGGATGATTTATTATTGGCGCAGGCGCGAAACAATACTGACAATAAACTTGAGTCTTATCGACGTAATCTGCATACATTGTCAGATAAAACCTCATTATCTGATGCATTTGACGAAGTGCTACACCAGAGAGCGCACATAATGGTAATCATCGATGAATACGGCGGCATGGAGGGCATAATTACTATGGAAGATATCCTGGAAACCCTGCTCGGGCTGGAGATAATGGATGAAAGTGATAAGACAGCTGACATGCAACAATATGCTCGACGCATGTGGAAAAAACGGGCACAGGCAATGGGTATTACGCTGCCTAAAGATGAAGATTCTATTTAAGTATTTGCCTAACGAATAAGGTTAGATTGTGATTCTCGCGCTCAAATGCGGCCCCACCCATCAA
>NZ_CEYDPX010000002.1:0-49255 GCF_982804495.1 Candidatus Thiopontia autotrophica
TTGAGGATTTCCTGATTACATGTGAGGCAGATCAGCGTGGCAGAACCGGTTTTGAGAATGAGACATTCACCCAGGGCAACGCTCTAAGAGCTGCCTTCATAGCTGCGCAGTCAATAGAAACTGATGGGATCATTGCTGATGGGTTCAGAGGGCAAGAGATCAGCAATGAGCTACAGAAAAGACGTGCTCAGGCTGTAAAGGCAGACGCTACCACCTCCTCAAGTTGTGGTAAGAGGGGTGCTGTCCCGCCATAGCGAATGCTTTTCGACTGCTGAATAAGAGGCCTTATCCAATTCGTTCTTTCTAATACCTTTTGAAGGGCAAAAACCTTCCTGTGTCTGTTTTATAGTTTTTATACTGCTCAAAACGCTCGGCCAGGAGTTTTTCTTCAAAATTTGATTTCATAATTAAATCAATCAGTAGCACCAACATAACAAGCAGCGCATACAGATGGATGTTGCTTAGGGTCAGCGCTAAACAGAAGAGCAGCACACTGCTGTACATTGGGTGCCTGATGTAGGCATAGATGCCTGTAGTGATTAATTGATGCCTCTGTTTTAGGGTGGGTACAATATTGAGATTATCAAGCCTCATATTGATGATAGCCATACCGCCAATAACTGCAGAAAGCGCCATCAGGATATAAACAGGTAGATCAAAATTGGTCAACTGTGCGTTAATGACTAAATAGATGATACAGGCAAACTGCACTACAACGTAGATCATTGAAGCGCCCTGTGTTGGTAGAGTAAATTTTGCGCCATTAAACATTCTATAGCTTACAGATATAACAGCAGCAACAGTCCGCCCAAAATCATGCGATAGAGCACAAATGGGGCCATCCCTATACGGTCCAATAGTCTCAGAAAGTAGTGTATACAGAGGTATGCACTTATTGCAGATAGTGCCGTTCCCAGCAACAGTGTGGCCCAGTTAACACCATCTCCCTGCTGGATCAACTCCACCACCTCCAGTCCCCCAGCCAGTAAAATTACCGGGATGGAGAGCAGAAACGAGAATCTTGCTGCACCCTGTCTTGTCATCCCCATAGCTAGTGCTGCTGTCATGGTGACGCCTGACCGGGAGGTTCCCGGGATCAGGGCAAATATCTGTGATAGTGCAACCACCAAAACTGTCTGCCACCCCATTTGGTGCTCATCACTCTGTCGCTTTCCTCTGTAATCGGCCCACCAGAGCAGCAGCCCGAAGAGTATGGTGGTGGTGGCAATAACCAGCGGAGACCGTAGGTATAGCTCAATATGATCCTTAAATACAAGGCCTGCCAGCCCAACAGGAATTGTTCCCAGCCCAACTGCCCATGCCAGTTTCGCATCAGCCGTCACCCCTCGACCAACCAGTGAGCCGCCCCACTCTGAAACCATTTTTATCAGTTCAGAGCGAAAGTAGCTGACCACTGCCAATAGTGTGCCGATATGTACAGCGACATCAAAGGCCAGCCCTTGATCCTGCCAACCAGTCAGAACCGGAACCAGAATAAGGTGTGCCGAGCTGGAGATGGGGAGAAATTCTGTCAGCCCCTGCACTAGTGATAAGAGAACAATCTGAATAAGATCCATGCTATCTACTCTACTACAGTGTGTGAAGCTGGTCGTGGATAGTAAATGTATCTGGTAATTTGACACCTCTGGTCAAGGCCATCACTTTTACCACCTCACCCATCTGTGCCGGCATTGTGAGCTGCTGGATTGCCCGTGATGTCTCAATACGGGCCTGTATATCATCCAGATTCTCATCTTCTGCCATCTTTGCAATCCCTCCAGCCAGCAGAAAATATGCCTGTGTTGTGTAACCGGCAACATCCAGTCCAGACTCATCTGCCGCCTCGGCGACAGCAGTAAAATCAATATGCGCCGTTATATCCTGAAGTCCTGGTAGAGCAAGGGCATCCTCATGTCTATGGTGCCGGTAGAAGCAGCTTAAAGTACCACTGTTGCGCTCCGGGCGATAATACTCGGCACGTGAGTAACCGTAATCAATAAGCAGAACTATCCCCCTCTGCAACTGATCCGAAATCGAGGCGATCCATGGTGAAAGCCCTGGTCTCACCTCGGAAACATATCCATCATCCATGCTCTCCATATCGATTTCTGCCGGCAGTTCAACCGCCATACCATCAGGGTGCTCTCTCATAACCAGAATACCATTTTCATCAATGGAAACCCCTAGTGCGATAGCCGTACCTCTACGAACAACAAAACGCTCTACAGGGATGGCGTCCATCACCTCATTGGCAACAACCACTCCCTGAAAATGTGTTTCCGGCATGGTGTCCAGCCAATTGATACGGTCGACTAGATGAGGAATACGTTCGCCAAGCAGCTCTCTCTGCCTTACTTTCAGCCCTGCACTCACCTCAAGAATGTTGTAACTGTCTGGAAGCTGCCCTTGCCTCTCAAGCTCTGCCATTATCTCTGCTGCCATTGCCCCGGAGCCTGCGCCAAACTCAAGTATCTCTGGAGACTCCATATCCGACAGCACTGACATGATCTGTTTTGCAATCACCCTTGAGAATAGTGGCGAAATCTCTGGCGCAGTTATAAAGTCACCAGAGAGCCCCAGACCATGAAGGTTGCTGTAATAACCAAGCCCCGGGGTATATAACGCCTGAGACATCCACTGGTCGAATGGCATCCAGCCCCCTGCCTGCTGAATCGACTCAACCATACTGGCCTGTAGCTGCCTGGATATACTCTCCATCTCTTGGGTTGGCGCAAGGAAGGTGTTAGTCATCTGTTACAATTAATTTTTTCATTTGTGGGGCCATATTTGTGGGCAATGATACCAACAGTTACCAGGGCAAGGTCGTATTGATCACAGGTGCAGCCCATAGAATTGGCGCCGCAACTGTGCGCCTACTGCACAAGTCGGGCATGAATATTGTGCTTCACTATCGCAACTCTGCAACAGATGCTGTTGCGCTACAAGATGAACTGCAACAAAATCGTCCTGACTCTGTAGAGCTAATTCAGGCCGACCTTCACCAAATCTCAGGGTTTGACTCTATTATCCAGCAGGCAGCCGGCTACTGGGGAAGGCTTGATGTGCTGATCAATAATGCATCAACCTTCTATCCTACTCCAGTCGGCTCAATGGATGAGGATGGCTGGGATGATCTGATTGGAACCAACCTTAAGGCGCCACTATTTCTCTCGCAGGCGGCAGCCCCCGAACTGAAAAGAGTTCATGGAACTATTGTCAATATCGTTGATATTCATGCTGAGCGCCCGCTCAAGGAACATACCCTATACAGCATTGCGAAAGCCGGCATAACCATGCTTACAAAAAGTATGGCGCGTGAACTAGGGCCAGAGATCCGGGTTAATGGGGTTGCACCTGGAGCCATACTTTGGCCTGAGTCTGGCCTGGATGACGATACACGTGCGGAGATCATATCCAGAACTGCGCTCAAACGATCTGGAGAGCCTGACGATATTGCTCAAACCATCCTGTTCCTGATCGGCAGCGCCAACTACATAACTGGCCAGATCATCAGTGTAGATGGCGGCCGAACTCTCAGTAACTGATTAAAACTGTAGCGGTGCGGGCCAAAGAGGCTGGCTGGAGTGATCGAACCCATCCCATATGGTGCTGTACTGTTCTCCAGTCTGTGGATGACGCTCATTGCCCGCAATCTCGGACAGCGGTCTTAGCACAAACGCATAACGGAATATCTCTGCACGTGGAATATCTACCCCCCGGTCCTGTAGATCCAGATCTCCGTAGAGAAGCAGATCCAGATCCAGGGTGCGCGGATTGAATTTCTCTGCACCACGCTCTCTTCCATTCTCTGTCTCAATTGTTCGTAGCTGTTGCTGAATCTCGTTTAGCCCCATCTCTGAGTCAAAGCCGACCACCAGATTGTAGAAGGCATCACCATCAAAACCCACAGCCTCACTCTCATAGACTGTTGATACTGTCAGCCCTCCAAAATCCTCTCTCAACTGCTCAACCGCCCTCGATACGCTCTGCTCACGGTCAATATTGCTGCCAATACTGAGATAAATTCGCGGCATCAGATCTTCTCGCCGCGCTCAATTATAACTCCCACATCCCTGGATCCTGTTACTGCACCAGGCTTACTGACCCGAAGACGAACCCATGACACAGTGAACTCCGAGCGCACAATCGCGGCAATTCTCTCTGCCATTGTCTCCACCAGCTGAAAGCTGCTCTCCTCCACAAAACTGATGATTCTTTTGGATACAGACTTGTAATCAAGTGTGTGTTCTATGGTGTCGCTCTCTGCAGCCTTGCAAATATCTGTTCCCATCTCCAGGTCGATACTGACTGTCTGCTTTATCTCACGCTCCCAGTCATATATTCCAATAACCGTTTTGATCTGTAGATCCTTGATATAGACGATATCCATGGCCCTGACCTCTCTTCCTCTACTATGTTTGTAACCCTGTTCAGATTATCCCATAATTCCCTCATTATGAATGAACTGACTGATATAGCACTTGTTGCAGCCTCATACCTGATCGGCTCACTATCCGCCGCAATACTGGTCTGTCGTCTACTTGGACTGCCCGACCCCCGATCAGAAGGCTCCAAAAATCCGGGAGCGACCAATGTACTCCGTCTTGGAGGGAAGAAAGCCGCCCTTCTTACCCTGGGTGGCGATATGCTGAAGGGGCTTATGCCGGTGGCTATTGCTGTCCAGCTGGGGGTAGACGAGATCACGCTCTCTCTCACTCTGCTGGCTGCATTTATGGGTCACCTATACCCCATCTTCTTTGGGTTCAAAGGGGGAAAGGGGGTCGCCACCGCACTGGGAGCTCTGATTGGGCTGCACTGGAGCATTGGACTAGCTACTGTCACCACCTGGGTGCTGATGGCCGCACTCTTCCGCTACTCATCACTGTCGGCACTAACTGCCATACTGCTGGCACCTCTCTATGTCTGGCATCTATTTCCAGAGCCCAATAGCGAAATTCTCACAGCCACCATGGCTACTGTTACTGCTCTTCTGTACTGGCGACACCGCAGCAATATACAGAACCTCATCTCAGGCAGAGAAGACCGGATTGGGGCAAAAAAATCTAGCTGACTGCGGCCAATTCCGACAGCGGCCAACGGGCCCTGGTCTCGATAGCAAGCGAGCTATGCTCCCCGGCCTGCAGACGCAATGCTCCGGCAAAAGCGATCATGGCGCCATTATCGGTACAGAAATTCAGGCGAGGAAAAAATGCTTCCCCCCCCTCTTTCTCTGCAATCTCTGAGAGTCGCAGACGAACTCTCTGGTTTGCACTAACGCCACCTGCCACTACCAACCGATTCAGACCACTCTCTCTTAGGGCTCGTCTGCACTTGATTGCCAATGTATCTGCAACTGCATCCTCAAATGCGCGCGCCACATCAGCACCGATTGTTGGCTCTTCAGAACCATTTTGTAGTGTGTTGCGAGCATAAGTCTTGAGTCCGCTAAAACTGAAGTCCAGTCCGGGACGATCTACCATTGGTCGCGGAAAAGTAAAGCGTTCAGGATTGCCCTCCTCAGCCAATTTTGAGAGGGCTGGGCCTCCCGGATACCTCAGGCCCAACAGCTTGGCTGTCTTGTCAAAGGCCTCGCCAGCAGCATCATCTACCGACTCCCCCAACAACTGGTACCGACCAACTCCATCTACCCGAATCAACTGGGTGTGACCACCGGAAACCAGGAGTGCAATAAATGGGAATTCTGGCCTCTTATCTTCCAGCAGTGGTGCCAACAGATGCCCCTCCATGTGGTGCACCTCGACCGCGTGAACCCCCCATGAGTATGCGAGACTTCTACCTACGCATGCTCCAACCATCAAGGCACCCATCAGGCCGGGGCCGGCAGTATAGGCGACACCGCCCACCTGCTCTGAAGTGATGTCTGCCTCATTGAGCAACTGATCAATCAGTGGGATTACCCGTTGAATATGGTCACGTGAGGCCAGCTCCGGAACCACCCCTCCATACTGTGCATGCATCTCGGCCTGACTGTAGAGCAGATCTCCTCGCAGACCGATATCTGTTTCATAGATCGCAACACCCGTCTCATCACAGGAGCTTTCAATTCCTAGAACAATCATTTTTCTAATTCACTATTATCCACTCTAGCAGCTGGGTGGCTTGGCGTTGTAACCTGATGACAATTATTACATCAAAACGTATGGTGAATACGTAAAAAACTGGCAAAACGCGGCAACCCGTTTGGGGTTAGGCCAGTATATTTGTAAGTAATCACGGTTCCCACGGATGGCGGATTTTTCCTCTCTTGCAGCTTAAAGCCACTGCCGATACGAAAACGTCTCCCATTCTCGCTCTCCACCAGCAGAGATCCCATCATGCCGTCATACTTCCCTTTACCGGGTAGAATCTCAACCACTGCGGCCTCAGCATCCTGCCATGATTTCAGCTTTAACAGGTCGCTACTACGGCCTCCATGATAGTGTGAATCTGCCCGATGCAACATCAAACCCTCCCCTCCCTGCTGCACTATCTGCTCCAGCCACTGCATCAACAGAGCGTCATTCCCCACTCGTTCCTGCGAAACTACCTGCAACCAGGGTATCTTCAAAGAGCGCACAAGTTGTTCCATTCTCTCCACTCTTTCTGTAAATGTACCTGGCTGATCCGGGAGCTCAAACAGCATGTAGCGTATTCTCCTCCACTCATCATCCACAGGCACATCTCTTCGCACCGTCCCGGAAAGCCTGTCAAAAGTGCCCCTCCCCATCCAGAGCTCTCCATCCATAGAGTATTCTGGAAATGACTCTGTAAACCAGTTCGGGGCACTAATAGGACGTCCACTACGAAAAAGAAGAATTTTGCCATTCCAGATAGCGCGCACTCCATCCAGCTTCTCACTTACCCACCAACCGGTCAAATCCTCACTTTGATAGACCTTTGCCAGAATCGGATCAGAATAATCATCCGCATATAGCGGAGATAATCCAAAGATCCATAGCAATAACACCCACTGCAGACCTTTCTCAATCTTCACAACATGCGCCTCTAATTGGAGAGGTATATCCTCTTGAGTCTGTTATCACCCTGCAGAATCTTCAGCGCCTGCTCACGCTCCTCTCCATAAAGCCTCCCCAGAAGGTGTTCTGCCTCTGCAGCATTTATGGTGCCATCAACCATTCCCTGATCAGCAATCAATGCTATCAGCTCCTTTCTGTTAGCCGTCCTCTCGAATAGCGATACCATTGAGGATGGACCCATTGGCATATCGAGATAATTTCTTGTCTGCCCGTTCTCTCCCATCAGTGCGAGAAGAGCGTCGTACCTGTCCATACCAACAAGATCTTCTAGTAGCGCTACTGTGTCATCGGCACTCAGTCTATTTTCAATAAGGCCATGATCAACCATAAAACCTATCAACTCATCCCGATATGCGCCGCCTTCCATTAGCTGAATGGCACCGGCAGCTGTAATCGGCAAAGTTATATAGCTTCTCTTCTGTTTATTATTTCCCAGCAGAGAACTAACTGCATCATACCGATCGGCACGCGTGATTTGCTCCATCATCATAACTGCATCAGCCACTGAGATACCGTCGACGATTACACCACGATCTGCCATTAATCCGATCATCTCGTCACGATATGCTGTGCCGGCAAGCAGTGTATACACATCATTCACACTGAGAGGTGACCGCAGATAGTCCCTCTGTTGCTGATTGAATCCAAGCAGGGTCTTCAACGTCTCAAAACGATCAGTATGTTTGATGTTCTCCAGCAATCTGGCTGCTTCATTTGCTGTCAGCCTGTCCGCAAAAACCCCACGGTCAGAAAAGTAATTGATCAGCTCAGATCTCAATGCAGTACCGTCGAGCAGACGTTGTGCATCTACAAAGCTGAGAGGTATATTGAGGTAATTACGTTTCTGCTGGTTGGACCCCAACAGCGCCTTGACAGAGTCATGACGATCCATGCCGCTCTGGGTACGCATCATCTTTTCTGCACCATCAACTGTAAAATTTCCCTCAAGAATTGCGTAGTCCGCCATGTAACGAATCATCCCCGCACGATTCGTGTCTCTGGACAGAAGAGCATCAACCTGATCTACACCAAGAGAGGAGATGGCATAATTTCTGTGCATCTGATTAGATCCCATAAGGGCTTTCATTGAGCGCTCATAATCATCACCGGCCACATCACCAATTAATGACTGGATCTCTGCCACTCCAAAATTTCCTGCGGGTATCTCAAAGTCAGCAAGATGGGCAATAAGATCGCCGCGCTGCTCACCAACACCATCCAGAACAGCATTCATCTGCCGCACAGACATATTGCCAGGCAACATATTTCTTTTGTAGCGATTCGATCCCAGCAATGATTTAGCAGCATAGTATCTGTCTGTACCTGTCAAACCCTGCAGAAGCTCAATACCTTTTTCTATCGAGAATCGCTGTCCACCCCAATCTGTATCAGACATTCTGGTAATGGCTGCTCTTCTATCGTATCCATGTTTTCCCTCCAAGTCAGCTACAGGATTCGCAAATGCCCCCGCTGAAAAGACCAACAACACTAATGAGATAAATTTTTTCACAGACAGCTCCCTTGTTTTTTCACTTCATCCAACAAATTTGAGACATGTTAAACAGTCTAGTCGAATAATATCCTGACCGCCATACCATCTCACAAATCCAGGGCCACCCCCCAACATAGAGATCCATAAACAGGCCATGACATTAAGTTTTACTTAATTGTTTTTGCTTGCCATTCAACATAAAGTGCCTACATTCTATAAGGGAAGGAGGCCTTGCAAGGCATGGGAAGCCAGAAGATAGTATTCGGTGAACGCCTGAAACAGGCAAGGCAACAATTGGGATTGTCACAGAAACAGCTGGGGCTGGAGATAGGGATTGATCCGGCAACTGCCAGCCCACGCGTAAACCAATACGAAAACAACCGTCATCGCCCCAGTGACCAGACAATTGCAAAACTGTCTGCCGTCCTCAGGGTGCCGGTTGCCTTCTTTCATGCAGATGATAATGAACTTGCCCAGCTTATTCTTCTCTGCGTCCAGCTAGACAAGGATCAACAGAGAGTGCTTGCGCGTTACATTGAAGAGAAATACAACATCAAGTGCTGCATAACGATTTGATAACAGAAAAATATTACCGTATAATTAGATAACTCTAAATAGCTATTAAGCTGTTTTGTTTTCGAGGAGGAGAAATGGAAGATAATCTTGATTTGCCATCTGATAAGGGTGAGATCCAGCAGATCTCGTCTGCACTGCAGGCAATAAGCCACCCTACACGACTGAAGATTCTCTGTTTCCTTGGTGATCAGGAGAAGATTGTCAACGAAATACTGGAGTATGCCGGCAGCACTCAGAGCAACATATCCCAGCATCTGGAGGTGCTCCGGAATGCTGGAGTCATCCAGTCGAGACGCGTACACAACAAGGTCTACTGCTCAGTCCAGACGGCAGAGATGCGACCCCTGATTGCCAAGATCAAGGAGCTGTTCTGTTCACAACAGGTCGCTGCGGAACATGGTGTCTTCAGCCTGATTCAGTAATATCCAAATCAATACCCAAATTCCCACTTAGAAACATGCATACTGCACTCTTTCTAAGTGGGGATTTGGGTAATAGAAAAACTGTGCAGGACAACAGTTGGTAGCGTATTAACGTTTCTGCCACTCACCCAGAAAAAAGTTTCTCAACCACATACCCAGCTCTCCAAACAGACCTGACGTGACTGGTGACGCTGTTTGGGATCCAGATTGGGTCTGTTCTGTGCGTTGTTGACGATAGGCTTTCCAGCCCTGTCCAGCCACCTCGGTAACCGGAACCGTATCCTCTTCTGCTGATATATCATCTACCCAATCACCCTGAGCCTGACCCTGTGGCTCGACTGGTCGACTCTGCGGTTGCGCAGACCCTTGAACAGTCTGATATTCCAGTAGACGCAACAATCTACGGTTATCCTCCCGAATATCATCAAGCTCGGATCTTAGGTCATGGATAAGGCCTCGCAGATCAGTAAGCTCTCTGGCTGTAACGTAAGGGTCACCTCCAGATGCAGGGCTAGAAGGAATATCCTCCGGAACAGAAAGGGTTGGTGAGTCATTGAAATTTATGTCATCAAACACTCGTAGTAGTTCGGATGTCTCTACACGACGTTTCCCATCCTTTCCCACAACGTAAGTCAAATCTCCGCGACTGAACATGCGATAGATACTGGAGCGACTTTTCCCCGTTAACTCACAAACTTCCTTAATATTGTGAAGCATCTCTATATCCCAAGTGACCAAGAAGATGGTCTATATGATACACTCTGAGACAGTGATTGTCCCCAATGAATCACTATTTATTGGCCTGCACGAATCACCCTGTTTGAGTAAAAATCACGGATCTCACTAGGCATTGAAACTCCACTGGTACCCCCAGAAATCAACATATCTACTTGATTTCCAAAGAGCTGTCTCACTGAGACACTATTCCTGCATGCCGGACGTCCTCCCTGGTTTGCGCTGGTAGATACCAGAGCAGAGTTGACTCTGTTGCATAACTGTACCACTGGCTTAAACTCTGTAATTCTCACTGCCACACTTGTGTGGTTGCCCTTGATCCACCATGGTGTCTCTTCCGAGACAGGGACGACCCAGGTAATCGGCCTGTTGCCAGTTGATCTCATTTTTTTCCAGTCTGACACCCTTCTCAGCGAGACAAACGGAGCCAGCTGCTCCTCAGAGGATGCAATCAGAATCAGCCCCTTGGATGGATTACGCCGTTTTATTGTCAATAGATCAGAAACTGCCTCCGGATTCCATGGGTCGCACCCAAGCCCATAGACTGATTCCGTAGGGTATGCAAAGACCCCACCTCCATGAAACATACTGGAGAACTGGCGTAATTTCC
This sequence comes from Candidatus Thiopontia autotrophica, assembly GCF_982804495.1. Lineage (NCBI taxonomy): Bacteria > Pseudomonadati > Pseudomonadota > Gammaproteobacteria > Candidatus Thiopontia > Candidatus Thiopontia autotrophica. The sequence continues at coordinate 10,873 of NZ_CEYDPX010000002.1, forward strand.
ACGGAGTATAGTGGCTGTCAAACATAACTGCGTTCAACGATAACACTCAGCATCAACTCAATCCATTCCAATCGCATACCCAAAACCCCAGATAGAAACATAGGATAATGTGCAACATATTGATTTGCAGAACAAATCTGTGACGGTGTGGTGTATTTATTGATACCCCCAAAGGAACAAATATTGTTATACGGATCAAAAGCTTGTGCCGTATTCATGTTTCTATCTGGGGGTTTGGGGCATATACTACATACCCATGCAAACCATACTGTTTTTGCCCTCAAGGGTTATATTTATTCTTCTCTCTGTTGCGCTCTCTACAGTAGACGCATCTGCTGAAGCAAACAGGGTGGCCCTGCACCATATCCTGCTTGCCCCCCAATCCACTGCTGAAGAGGTTGCCGCAGACCCAACCAAAAATCATGTTGCCACCATTCTATTTCAGTTTGATCAGGTTGCTCCAACTCCACGTATATTCTCGATACACAATCCGGAACTGCTGGTGATCGACTTTACCAGCATTCGCTCCGACAGTGTTTCTCTACCAGAGCTGCTGCCAAAACCTCTGCAACAAATTCAACTCGCCTCTAGTGAAGATAAAACCAGGATTGTTATATCGACACTGGCCCCCCTCTTCTATCGTCTGCAATATGAGGCACACTCACTAAGACTCTCACTTTACGAGCAGAAGAGTGTCACCACCTCTACAGAATCAGCAGGACCAGCAGAGCCCGTAATAGTGGAGGAGCTGCCTATTACTGTAACTCCAGACCACGCTCCTCCCGAGCCTCACGTCCCAGAGGTGGTGACAGAGATTATCCAGCTTCACTACTCACGCGCATCTGACCTGAAAAAAACTCTGGAGAGTGGGCAACAGAATCCACTACTATCAAAGGAGGGGATTCTGGGAGTTGATGAACGGACAAACTCTCTGCTGATTCGTGACACCATAGAAAACCTCAGGCAGATTCGCAAACTGATCAAAGAGCTAGACACCCCATCCAAACAGGTATTAATTGAATCCAGAATCGTTATTGCTACCGATGATTTCAGCCATGAACTGGGGGCCCGTCTAGGGCTAACCCATCTTGAATCTGCCCAAAACCAATGGGGTTTTTCACTCTCCGGCAGTAGTGAGGCAGCAGATAGCGCGCTGTCCGGCACCACTCCAGGGGTAACAGGCGATGCCAACAGGCTCTCCGTTAATATGCCTGTAGCCAACCCGACAGGAAGGGTTGGCCTGACTCTGGCAAAACTGGCAACCGGCAGCCTGATCGATCTAGAGCTCTCTGCCGCCCAGATAGATGGAAAGACCGAGATTATAGCCAGCCCCAGAATCATAACCTCTGATGGATATGAGGCCACTATCCAGCAGGGTGTACAGATCCCGTACCGCTCTGACACTCTGAGTGGAGGAACAGATATCAACTTCAAGGATGCAGTGATGGAGCTTCGTGTCACCCCACAAATAACCCCGGATCACCGAATTATCCTTACGTTACTGGTTAAAAAAGATGCAGTTGGTGCTATCCTCTGCAGCGGATGTGAGCCTAGCGTCGACACTCGAGAGGTTAAGACACGGGTAATGATGGAAAATGGTGAGACCCTGGTGATTGGTGGCATCTATGAAGAGAGAAATTCTCAGACCGAAAACCGGGTGCCCCTGCTTGCTGATATTCCGTTAATCGGACCGCTCTTCCGGAGCAAGAGCAAGACTGATGGCAAGGATGAGCTACTAATTTTTATCACTCCATCCATACTTTCAGATCAAAATAGTGGTCTGCAGAATTTAGAGCATTAATCTTGAGTAGAACAACAAAAAATATATTCCTGGTTGGACTGATGGGAGCCGGCAAGACCACAATTGGCAAACGACTGGCAGAGTCCATGGGTAAAAAGTTTATCGACAGTGACCACGAGATAGAGGAACGCACGGGTGTAACTATCCCGACCATCTTCGATATTGAGGGGGAAGAGGGTTTTCGTAACCGTGAAAGCGCCATAATAGATGAACTAACCCAGAAAAAAGGGGTTATTCTGGCAACAGGCGGGGGCGCCATTCTACGCCCGGAAAACCGCAAATATCTGGCTGCTCGTGGCATGGTTATCTACCTTAACGCCTCTGTGGAGCAACTTTACAAAAGAACCAGAATGGACCGTAACCGCCCACTGCTACAGACATCCAACCCAAAAGAGCGGTTGCAATCACTGTTTGAGGAGCGTGACCCACTTTACCGTGAGATTGCCGATCTGGTGGCAGAAACTGATGATCGCTCTATACAACAGGCGCTACCCTCACTAATTGAGAAAATCGAGAACTTATGACTACGCTTGAAGTTGATTTAGGGGCAAGAAGCTACCCGATACATATTGGGTCCAGTCTACTTGGGGACTCACAACTGGTTTCATCTCATCTCTCTGGAACCCAGGTAATGATTGTCAGCAATGAGACTGTTGCCCCCCTCTATCTCGAAAAAACCAAAAAGGCCTTCTCGGGTTTTCAGGTTGAGAGTGTCATCCTGCCTGATGGAGAGCAGTATAAAAACCTGGATGTATGGAATACCATCTTTGATGCTCTGCTCGGTGCACGCTTTGACCGCAAATGTACCCTGGTTGCTCTTGGTGGCGGTGTTGTCGGTGACATTACCGGCTATGCTGCCGCCAGCTATCAACGCGGGGTCAATTTCATTCAAATCCCCACCACACTGCTTGCCCAGGTGGACTCTTCGGTAGGGGGCAAAACCGGGGTCAACCATCCTCTGGGAAAAAATATGATTGGGGCATTTCACCAGCCCCGCTGCGTAGTTGCCGACACTGACACTCTTGACACCCTGGATGACCGTCAACTCAGTGCGGGCATTGCCGAGATTATCAAATATGGCCTGATTCGTGATCCTGACTTCTTCCAATGGCTGGAACTGAACATGGAGAAATTGACCGCTAGAGATCCAGAGACACTCTCCTATGCAATCAAGCGCTCTTGTGAGAACAAGGCAGAGATTGTTGCCGCTGATGAGCTTGAAGCAGGACAACGTGCCCTTCTAAACTCCGGACACACCTTTGGCCACGCCATCGAGGCAGGAATGGGATACGGGGCCTGGCTACATGGAGAGGCTATTGCCGCAGGGATGGTGATGGCTACCGATCTCTCGGTACGAATGGGATGGCTCGGCGACAATGATCTTGAGCGTCTACGCAAACTCATTCAGCGCGCCAACCTGCCTGATTCAGGGCCTACTCAACTGACATCATCACGTTATCTGGAGCTTATGGCTGTTGACAAAAAAGCCGAGGCTGGAAAAATTCATCTGGTTCTGCAGAGACAGATTGGCGAGGCAGTGGTTACCAACCAATTCCCGCAGGAGAAACTGCTTGAAACTCTTGAGCACTGCCGCTCAGAAGCCTGACAAGATAGATCATGGCTGACCCCTGCAATCTTGCCCCCTATGCAGCCCATGACAGCTCCACACTAGGCAGACTGTACCCGGAAGAGCTGCCGGAATACAGAAGTGCATTTCAGCGAGACCGTGATCGAATTGTACACTCCACCGCCTTTAGACGACTGGAGTACAAGACCCAGGTATTCGTAAACCACGAGGGTGATCTCTACCGTACCCGCCTTACCCACAGCATCGAGGTGGCACAGATAAGCCGCTCCATCGCCCGAACCTTGAGACTAAATGAGGACCTTACCGAGGCAATTGCACTGGCACATGATCTGGGGCATACCCCCTTTGGTCATGCTGGACAGGATGTACTTAACCGCTGTATGGCTCCATACGGAGGGTTTGAACATAATTTTCAATCACTTCGTGTGGTTGACCACCTGGAGGAGAAGTATGCCAAGTTCTCCGGCCTCAACCTCACCTTCGAGTCACGCGAAGGAATTCTCAAACACTGCAGTATCGCCAATGCAAAAGATGTTGGTGCTGTAGGTGAGCGCTTTATCAACCAGACTCAACCAAGCCTGGAGGCTCAGCTAGTCAATCTTGCCGACCAGATCGCCTATAACAACCATGATGTTGATGATGGTCTGCGCGCCGGTCTTCTTACTATTGAGCAACTAAAAGAGGTCTCCCTGTTTCGAGAGCAGTATGAGTCTGTTATCCAGCAGCACCCTGAACTCAATCAGAGACGGACAATTCACGAGGTTGTTCGCCGCATGATAAACCGCCTGGTGGTTGACCTGATAGAGACCAGCCAGAACAACATCTCCAGTGCCAATCCGGATAATATTGAGACTGTCCGCAACCATCCGTCACCATTGATTCAATTCAGCAGTGAACAGGCAGGTCTCAATCGTGAATTAAAGCAGTTCCTACGAGAAAATCTATATCGTCACCATCGTGTGGTGGGCATGAGCGCAAAGGCAGAACGTATCCTGGCCGAGCTGTTTGAGGCCTTTATGGAAGAGTCGCGACTTCTACCTGATGAGCCATACAGAGAGATTATGGGAGAGAGCCCAGAGCAGCGGGAACAGAGCTGTGCGCGTATAGTTGCCGATTATATTGCCGGGATGACGGATCGCTATGCCCTGTCAGAACATCAGCGCCTCTTCAGCTCTCCTGACCAAACTGCTTGATATGCGCATCTATATGCAGACGCCTCCTGTTGAAGGCGCACCTCTCCGCTTCTACCAGCTCCAGATCCAGGAAGATCTGATTGATGGCTGGACCCTGATTCGTGAATCCGGGACTCAGGGAGGACGAAGCAGCTACAGAGAAGTTCATTACGAGTGCCGCGAAGATGCCGAGCATGCACTGCTGGCACTTAGAGACCAACAACTCCGAAAAGGGTTTCAAACCACCTTTGCTACCGGGGCCACGAATAACTCCTCAGCCACTGATTTATAAAAGTTATCGCTCACTCCGCTTTCCTTATATTAGTTGACACTCAAGTATTCTCTGGAATACAATGTGCATTATTTTTCGCACGACAAACTTGGGACCAAGTCCATGAAAAAACCTTTTATGAAACGCACCATTACATCACTCCTTCTGCTATCTGCCTCAACCACCCTCTTTGCCGGTGAGTTTATTGCTGCCAAGAGTAGCCGCGTAGGTGCAATGATCTCTCTGGGAGGGACTGTTATACCCCATCTGGAGGTCAATCTAGTGGCAAAAATGCCTGGTGATGTCCTCTTCATAGCGGGACAGGAAGGAGACGCCTTCAATAAAGGTGAGCGTCTTGCCAGTCAGGACATTGATGCAATGATGGCAAAACGTGCTCAGGCAGAGGCCCAACTGGCCAGTGCTGATGCAGGCATCAGAAATGCACAGATGCAACTGCGTAACGAGATTGAAAACCCCAACTCTCAGCCTAACGCCATGATGGGAGGTCTCCCCAGCATGATGACAATGTTCTCCAACCCGATGAGAAACATGAGCGGCCGTGGTGACTCCGGCATTCAGCGAGAGACAAATGTATACGGTATGAATGTACAGGTTGAGACTGCCGAGAATGCATACAATCAGGCGCTGGCAGCAATTCGTGAGCTTGATGAAAATATAGAGCAGGCCACCATTGTGGCCCCATTTGACGGGGTTATTTTGAGAAAAATGGTAGAGGTAGGGCAACCTGCACAGCCGGGGGTTCCTCTCTTTCTGTTTGGCGATACCAGCCAGTTACAGATCCGTGCCGAGGTTCCTGCACGCCTGGTTCGTGGACTACATAAGGGAATGGTGCTCAGTGCCAGGCTGGACCAAAGCAACGCAGTTATCCCCATTACCGTTGCCCGAATCTTCCCAATGGCAGACATGATGGGCCATACCGTTACCGTAAAATTCAATATCCCTAACGATGCAGACGCTGCTCCTGGAATGTATACAGAGGTAATGATTCCTGACCCATCAGCAGAAGCAACCGAACTGGTTACCATTCCACACTCCGCCATTGAGTGGCGTGGCAGCCTTCCTGCAATCTTCGTCCAGAAAGAAGACGGCAACCTCGAGATGCGTCTGGTCCGTGTCGGAGATCGTGCAGATAACGGCTGGCAGAGTGTACTTTCTGGAGTTAAGCCCGGAGAGCTTGTGCTTGCAAACCCATCATCTACAACAACCTCTACAAAATAAGAATAGACCATGAGTGATCACAAAGAACCAACCCCGGGGGAAGAGCTCCCTCCTGAAACAAGTGAGCCTGAATCACATGATTTTACAGGGAATGTGACTGGCGATGTTGATGAGGTAACCAAAGAGCTTGGTTTTGCTGGTGGCCTGGCAGAGTCATTTATTCACTCACCACTCTCTCCTCTGTTTTTTATCGCCATGATGGTGGTAGGTATATGGGGATTGATCGCAACTCCTCGTCAGGAGGATCCTCAGATCTCGGTACCGATGATCGATATCTTCTTCCCTGCACCAGGCCTCTCATCAGGCGAGGTTGCCAATCAGATTATTGACCCTTTTGAGCGAGTTCTGAGCGAGATCCCGAAAATCAAGCATGTCTACTCTGCCAGTGATCGCGAGTATGGCATTATCACCATCCAGTTCAAGGTTGGTGAGCCCATGGGCCCATCTATTGTTCAGGTTCACAGCAAAATTCAATCCAATCTCGATCTGCTACCCCAGGGGATAAAGCCCCCAATGGTTAAACCCAAAGAGGTTGATGATGTTCCATCTGTCACCCTGACCTTGTGGTCTGAAGAGGTTGATGACGAGACCCTGAGGACTCTTGGGGTTAGTGTGCTTCAGCACCTCAAACAGATACCACAGACAGGTGTCGGATTTGTTACTGGTGGACGCTCAAGACAGGTGAGAATCGAGATTCTGCCTGAGCGGCTGGCCGGCTTTGGGGTAAGTCCGGGGCAGATTGTCCATGCAGTTCAGACTGCCAATACCGGTCACACTGTAGGCTCTATTGAGATGCAGGATCGTTTCTTCTTCGTTGAATCAGGAGGCTTCCTCTCAAAGGTCGATGAAGTAAAACAGCTTGTGGTAGGACAGCACCGCGGAACCCCTGTCTTCTTGAGAGATGTTGCCCGTGTATCTGAGGGTCCGCAAGAGACCAAGGAGATTGTCACCTTCTCAACCGGTCTTGCCAGCACACATGAAAAATCGGTGAAAGATGCCGCAGCCGTCACCATTGCTCTTGCAAAACAGCGTGGCTCCAACGGTGTCTCCGTGGTCAACAGCATTCTCGATGAGGTAAACAACAACCTCAAGGGATATCTGATCCCTGACAATGTTCATGTTGAGGTGACCAGAAACTATGGTGAGAGCGCCAATAACAAGGTAAATGACCTGCTGTTCAAACTCTTTGTGGCAACCGCTGCCGTTACCCTGCTAGTCTGGCTCAGTCTCGGCATCAAGCCCTCCATTGTGGTACTGCTAACTATCCCTGTGGTGCTGGTCGGCACAGTATTTGTTGCCATGCTAATGGGTTACACCATTGATCGAGTGAGTCTCTTCGCTCTGATCTTCTCCATTGGTTTCCTAGTCGACAACGCCATCGTTATCGTAGAGAACATCTACCGTCGCTGGCTGATGGCAGGCACCATGGACACCAAGACTGCCGTTGATGCAGTACGTGAGGTAGGAAACCCAACCGTACTCGCCACCTATACTGTTGTTGCTGCGCTCATTCCTATGGGGTTTGTCTCCGGAATGATGGGGCCCTATATGGAACCAATCCCTGCTCTCGGCTCTGTTGCCATGGTACTTTCTCTGTTTGCAGCACTGGTTTTCGCCCCATGGCTGGCAATGCGTATCGCCCCTAGTATGGACAAATTGCGCAAGATGGAGGAGCGTGACGAGAAGATTGACGAGAAGATGGATGTCTTCTTCCGCAAGGCAATCCTCTCACTGGCTAACAACAAAACTCTCGGCTGGAGTTTTCTCCTGGGTTTGATTCTCAGCTTTTTTGCTGCCATGTATATGTTCTACAACACAGTCGTTCCAGTAAAAATGTTGCCCTTTGATAACAAATCAAGCTTCAGTGTTGTAATTGATATGCCTGATGGCACCGCACTACCAACTACAGCCAACTTTACCCGTCAGGTTGCTGCCGAGCTAAGTAATATCGAGGAGATTGTGGCTACCCAAAACTATATTGGTACTGCACAGCCATTTGATTTTAACGGTCTGGTGCGTCACTACTATCTGCGCCAGTTCCCATGGCAGGCAGAAGTTGCGGTCCAGCTGACAGACAAGACCATGCGTGACCGAACCAGTCACGAGATTGCCAGCTATGTTCGTGAGCAGCTGCAACCAATTGCCGAGGCAGCAGGCGTAGCGATCACAGTAGTAGAGATGCCGCCAGGGCCTCCTGTGCTACAAACAGTTGTTGCCGAAATTCATGGCCCTGATGCAGAGACTCGCCGACAGGTTGCAGATGATATTACCCAGATCTTTCGTGATTCAGAGCGCATCTCCGATGTTGATAACCTGATGCGCAGCTCCATGGAGACCTGGCGCTTCGAGATTGATCGTGAGAAGGCATCACGACAGGGGATCTCCGTCGAGACCATCAATCAGCACCTGGCAATGGTGATGGGTGAGTTCAAGGCTGCAACTATTTTCCAGTCTCTCATTCTTGAGCCAACATATATTGTCATGACAATCCCCATCGAGAAGAGGTCTCACCTCCATCGCCTGGGAGATCTTCCAATCATGACCATGGATCAGAGAACTATCCCCCTCTCCGAGCTCGGCAAGTTTGTGAAGGTTCAACGTGATCCGATTATCTTCCACAAAGACCTCAGAAATGTCGAGTTTGTGGTTGGTGATGCCGTCGGTCGTCTTGGTGCACCAATCTACGCCATGCTTGATGTAGAGAGATTGCTCGAAGAGACTGGTTATGTGACCCCAGATGGAGTCTCTCTCCGTAGCGGTGAGTACACAGGTGCTCCGGCCAACGACAAGCAGACCGGCTTTGAGTGGGGTGGCGAGTGGACTGTTACTTACGAAACCTTCCGTGATATGGGAATTGCCTTCGGTGTTGCACTGGTAGCAATCTACATGCTGGTGGTATGGGCCTTTGGCAATTTTGTAATTCCTGCAATTATCATGTCACCAATCCCGCTTACCCTGCTTGGAATCGTGCCTGGTCACTGGATCATGAATGCAGAATTTACTGCGACATCAATGATTGGATGGATCGCCCTGGCTGGTATTATTGTAAGAAACTCCATTCTTATGGTGGACTTCACCATGCACGCCTTCCGTGGAGGAATGTCCCTGACTGATTCGGTTATTCTCGCAGCAAAATCCAGAACACGGCCCATCCTGATTACCGCACTTGCTCTGGTTCTTGGTTCTGCGGTAATTCTGACAGATCCTATCTTCCAGGGGATGGCGGTATCCCTGTTGTTTGGGGTTTTCGTCTCAACCCTGCTGACCCTGTTGGTGATTCCTCTAGGCTGCATCAGTGCAGGTGATAAGGTATTTATGGAGCCTGAGGACAAGGGGGCACAGTAGAACCAGCTGCAACAACTATAACTCCCGAAAATGGCATTGAGGCGGCAACTTCTCAATGCCATTTTTCTTTGTCTCTACAGAAGAGATCACATGATCAAGAGCCTGAATATCCACCAGAATATACGCCAGAAAATTGAATAAAATGGCCTGCTGTTCTATACTTGCCGGCCGATTTTTGGAGTGGAAGAGTGTGTCCGCTCATCTAAAACAGTCAAGCTAATCATGAACAAATCTGAAAATAACCAAGAGCCAAACAACCATTTTGGCTCCATGTATCGCCCCGAATTTGAACGGGACAATTGTGGCTTCGGGTTGATTGCCCACATGGATGGAGTGCCCAGCAATAATCTGGTAAAAACCGCCATTGAATCCCTCAACCGCATGACCCACCGTGGTGCAATTGCAGCTGACGGAAAGTCTGGTGATGGTTGCGGACTGCTTATGAAGCAGCCGGCTGGATTCATGAAGAGCATTGCCACTGAACAAGGGTACAAACTGGCTGAAAATTTTGCAGTTGGCATGGTCTTCCTTCATCAGGATGAAGAGAGAGCCTCCACTGCACGCGCTACTCTGGAGAAAAACCTTGCCGGTCAGGGGCTGGATGTTCTTGGTTGGCGCACTGTTCCGGTTGATGCAGAAAATGCCTGTGGGCCTCACGCTCTGGCCATTCTGCCACAAATTGAACAGGTCTTTGTCAATGCGGCCGCAGATATGGATGAGGTTCACTTTGAGCGTGCCCTATTCATCGCACGTCGCCAGACAGAAAAAGCCATTGAGCCAGAGGATGAGGTCTTCTACATCCCAAGCCTCTCTTCCCGTGTAATCTCCTATAAAGGGCTGGTAATGCCGGAATATCTCCCGGTCTTCTACAGTGACCTGGGTGACGATCGTTTTGAGTCGGCCCTCTGTGTCTACCACCAGCGCTTTGCAACCAATACCCTCCCACAGTGGCGTCTGGCGCAGCCATTCCGTCAGCTTGCACACAACGGCGAGATCAATACCGTACAGGGCAACCGCAACTGGTCTGTTGCCCGTGCGATGAAATTTGAGACCCCACTGATCCCTGATATGGATGAGGTTCGTCCACTTGTCTCCATGACCGGATCAGACTCCAACAGTCTGGACAACATGCTGGAGGCGCTATTGATGGGAGGGATGGATATCTTCCGCGCCATGCGCCTGCTGATCCCGCCCGCCTGGCAGAATATTGAGCAGATGGATCCTAATCTGCGCGCCTTCCATGAATACAACTCCATGCACATGGAGCCATGGGATGGCCCTGCCGGTATTGTGCTTACAGATGGACGCTACGCAGCCTGTACCATGGATCGTAATGGCCTGCGTCCAGCACGCTGGGTAATCACCAAGGATCGTCATATTACTCTCGCCTCAGAGATTGGGGTCTATGAGTATGCGCCAGAGGATGTGGTACAGAAAGGTCGTCTCGGTCCTGGCCAGATGATTGCCGTAGATACAGAGACAGGTGATCTCATACTTCCAGGCATGGTTGATGATGATCTGAAAAACCGTAATCCATACAAGCAGTGGCTGAGTGAAAACACCGAACATCTGACCACTAAACTGAGCTCTGACGATGGTGAAGATCTTGAGGTCGAGGGGGTTGATACCGAGCTGTTCCAGGCCGCACAAAAACTGTTCCAGGTCTCTTTTGAGGAGCGTCAGGAGGTAATTCGAATACTTGCTGTAAATGGCCAGGAGGCTATTGGGGCAATGGGTGATGACACCCCAATCTCTGTACTCTCGCAACGTAATCGCTCTCCCTATGATTATTTCCGTCAACAGTTTGCCCAGGTAACCAATCCGCCAATTGATCCACTACGCGAACAGATTGTGATGTCGCTGGAGACCTGTTTTGGTCGTGAGTTGAACATATTTGAAGAGGCAGAGGCGCATGCCAGACGTCTACTGGTTGATTCGCCAGTACTCTCTAAAACCAAGTTCCAACAACTGCTTGGGCATCAGGATAGTGCCTACGCTCACGCATATATTGATCTCGGTTATGGTGATGACAAAGAGCTGAAACAGGCTATTGATGCCGTCTGTATTACTGCAGAAAAGAGCATACGTGACGGCAAGGTGGTTATTGTTCTTTCCGATCGCAACCTGTCATCTGACAAAAACACTATCCATGCACTACTGGCAACCGGTGCGGTCCACCACCATCTGGTACAGACAGGCCTGCGCTGTGATGCAAATATTGTGGTTGAGACAGGAACTGCTCGCGACCCTCACCAGTTTGCAACCCTCATTGGTTACGGTGCATCTGCTGTCTATCCGTGGCTTGCCTATGAGATTATCAATGAGATGGTATCCACCAATGATATTCAGGATTACAACCTTACAGAGGCTGCCCGTAACTATCGCAAAGGAATCAACAAGGGTCTATTGAAAATTCTCTCCAAAATGGGAATCTCGACCATTGCCAGCTACCGCGGAGCCCAGCTGTTTGAGGCCGTAGGTCTCCACAATGAGGTTGTCGACCTCTGCTTCCGTGGTACTACCTGTCGAATCAAGGGTGCCAACTTTGCTGACCTGGAGAATGAACAGAAATCTTTGGCCAGAGAGGCATGGAACCGTCGCAAACCAGTTGACCAGGGTGGCATGCTCAAATTTATGCATGGAGGCGAATACCACGCATACAATCCTGATGTGGTGAAGAGCCTGCAGCAAGCTGTCCGCACAGGAGATATGGCTGACTACAGGGTCTATGCCGATCACGTAAATAATCGCCCCACCGCAACCCTGCGTGACATGCTCTCATTGAGCCAAAGTCAGCAGTCAATTCCGCTCGATGAGGTGGAGCCATGGGAAAATATTGTCAAACGCTTTGATACGGCTGCGATGTCCCTGGGGGCGCTCTCTCCAGAGGCGCATGAGGCACTGGCAATTGCCATGAATACAATTGGTGGACGCTCCAACTCCGGTGAGGGTGGTGAGGATCCAGTACGCTACGGCACCAACAAGGTCTCCAAGATCAAGCAAATTGCATCTGGCCGGTTTGGAGTAACTCCACACTACCTCTCCAGTGCTGAAGTCCTGCAAATCAAGGTGGCACAGGGCGCCAAGCCTGGCGAGGGTGGGCAGCTACCGGGGCAGAAGGTCAATGGCCTGATCGCAAGATTGCGTAACTGTAATCCTGGGACGACTCTGATCTCCCCTCCTCCACACCATGATATCTACTCTATTGAGGATCTGGCACAGTTGATCTATGACCTCAAACAGGTCAATCCGGATGCTCTGGTATCTGTAAAACTTGTATCAGAGGCTGGTGTTGGAACCATTGCTGCCGGTGTAGCCAAAGCCTATGCTGACCTGATAACCATTGCTGGACACGACGGCGGTACAGGAGCAAGTCCGCTAACCTCGGTCAAGTACGCTGGCTCGCCGTGGGAGCTGGGTCTATCCGAAACTCATCAGATTCTGCGTGCCAATGATCTACGTGACAAGGTTCGCTTGCAGACTGATGGCGGACTAAAGACTGGACTCGATGTAATCAAGGCAGCAATGCTTGGCGCAGAGAGCTTTGGTTTTGGAACCGGGCCAATGGTTGCTCTTGGCTGTAAATATCTACGAATATGTCACCTCAACAACTGTGCAGTTGGTATCGCAACCCAGGACGAGCGTCTCCGTTCCGACCACTTTACCGGCATGCCTGAGATGGTTATCAACATGTTCCGCTTTATTGCCGAAGAGGCGCGTGAGTTGATGGCTCAGATGGGAATACGCTCTATTGATGATTTGGTGGGGCGCACTGATCTACTGAAGATGATTGATGGCAACAGTGACAAGCAGAATAATCTTGATCTAACTCCACTGTTGGATAGCTCTCATGTTCCTGCCGATAAGCCTCAGATCTGTACTGAGCCAAAGAATGAGCCATTTGACAAGGGTGAACTGGCTGAACAGATGGTGGCGGATACAATGGCTACAATCGAATCAAAATCTGGTGGTGAATTCAGCTATACAGTTCGTAATACAGATCGTTCCATTGGTGCACGTCTCTCTGGAGAGATTGCCAAACGTCACGGCAACCATGGCATGAGTGAACACCCTGTTGTTCTCAATCTTAAGGGAACTAGTGGCCAGAGTTTTGGAGTGTGGAATGCAGGTGGTCTGCATATCAATCTCGAAGGTGATGCCAATGATTATGTTGGCAAGGGTATGGCTGGCGGCAAGCTGGTGCTTTATCCGCCACAGGGATCTATTTTCCGCAGCAATGAGACTCCAATCATGGGTAACACCTGCCTCTATGGCGCAACTGGCGGGGTACTTTACGCCTCTGGAACAGCAGGCGAACGTTTTGGGGTCAGGAATTCTGGCTCCAGGGCTGTAATCGAGGGTCTGGGAGATCATGGCTGTGAATATATGACTGGGGGCCAGGTCACAGTACTGGGCCCAACCGGCGTCAACTTTGGCGCAGCCATGACTGGTGGTTTTGCCTATATCCTTGATATGGACGGTGGTTTTGTGGATCGCTACAACCACGAGATGGTTGATATCCACCGTATTACCCCAGAGAACATGGATAGCCATCGCAGTCATCTGCGTGAAACCATCCAGGACTTTGTCGCAGCTACTGGTAGTAAGTGGGGGCAGACCATCCTCAACAGCTGGGATGACTTCATTCCGATGTTCTGGCTGGTCAAGCCGAAAGCGCTTGAGCTTGAGTCACTGTTAAGCATGCAGAAGGAGGCCGCATAATGGGTAATATCTACCAATTTATCGAGGTCTCCCGCATGGACCCATCCAAGACCTCGGCTGAACAGCGTATCACCGAGTACAAGGAGATCTATGCCCCGTTCAACGAACAGGATGCTGCAACTCAGGCAGACCGCTGCCTCTCCTGCGGCAACCCGTACTGCTCATGGAAATGTCCGGTCCACAACCACATCCCCCACTGGCTGAAACTGATTGCCGATGGCGAGATTGAGAAGGCTGCTGAGCTTTCACACCGTACCAATTCACTGCCGGAGATGTGTGGTCGAGTCTGTCCACAGGATCGTCTCTGCGAGGGTGCCTGCACCCTGAATGATGAGTTTGGTGCCGTCACCATTGGTAATGTCGAGAAATATATCTCCGACACCGCCTTTGCCCGTGGCTGGCGTCCGGATCTATCCAGAGTTGAGCCAACCGGTAAAAAGGTTGCCATTGTTGGAGCTGGCCCTGCCGGGCTTGGCTGTGCTGATGTACTGACCAGAAATGGCGTACAGTGTGTAGTCTATGATCGCCATCCAGAGATTGGTGGCCTGCTCACCTTTGGTATCCCGGAGTTCAAGCTGGAAAAGGGTGTGGTTCGTAACCGCAGAGCCATTATGGAGGAGATGGGAATCGAGTTCCGTCTCAATACCGAGATTGGCAAGGATCTCTCTTTCAGTGAACTTGAGTCGGAGTATGATGCCATCTTCCTGGGCATGGGGACATACAAGTACATGAATGCACGCATTCCTGGTGAGGAGCTGCCGGGTGTTAATGCCGCGCTCGACTTCCTGATCTCCAACATCAACCACAACAACGGTTATGAGAAGGACCCTGCCGACTTTATCAATATGGCCGGCAAGAGAGTTGTGGTTCTGGGTGGTGGTGATACCGCCATGGACTGCAATCGTACCTCTATCCGTCAGGGCGCAGAGAGCGTTACCTGCTCCTACCGTCGTGACGAGGCCAATATGCCCGGCTCCAAGAAGGAGGTGGCAAATGCCAAGGAGGAGGGTGTCCAGTTCCGCTTCAATACCCAGCCGGTCGAGATTGTAGGTGATGGCAGGGTTGAGGGGCTGAAGGTTATATCTACTCAACTGGGTGAGCCTGATGAGAATGGACGCCGCCGCCCTGAACCAATACCCGGCAGTGAAGAGATTATCCCTGCGGATGTCATCATTGTTGCCTTTGGCTTCCAGCCCAACCCCCCAGAGTGGGTTGGTGAAAACCAGATTGAGACTGATGAGCGTGATAGAGTTATAGCCACTGAAGAGCAGAAGTATATGAAGCAGACCAGTAACCCCAAAGTCTTTGCTGGTGGTGATATGGTGCGTGGCTCCAACCTGGTGGTCTCGGCTATCTGGGATGGTCGCAAGGCAGCAGAGGGAATTCTAGATTTCCTTGAAGTTTAGTTGACTACAGGCTACCTTCTCTATATTCACCATATAGAGGAGGTAGTCCGTGACGGATGAGCCACTACACCCGGAAGACCATCACCTGCTGCAAGAGGCGCTCGACTATCATGCGAGAAAACCATACGGCAAGATTGCGACACTTCCGACCAAACCATTCGAGACCCAACATGATCTGAGTCTGGCATATAGCCCTGGGGTTGCCGCCCCTGTGCGTGAAATCACCGCCAACCCTAAAGAGGTTAACCGCTATACCGGCAAGGGCAACCTGATTGCCGTTGTAACTGACGGCAGTGCCGTTCTCGGTCTGGGCAATGTGGGGCCTCTGGCTGCAAAGCCGGTGATGGAAGGAAAGGCTGTCCTCTTCAAGAAATTTGCTGATATTGATGTCTTTGATATAGAGATTGATGCATCATCCAACCAGGCATTTATCGAAACCGTAGCACGCATCTCCCCCACTTTTGGTGGAATAAATCTTGAGGATATCTCGGCGCCGCACTGCTTTGAGGTTGAACGCGCACTGATTGATCGCCTCAACATACCTGTATTTCATGATGATCAACATGGTACAGCCATTATCATTGCGGCCGGTCTGCTCAATGCGCTCAAGCTGCAGGAGAAGTCACTGGAATCTTCCAACATTGTCTGTCTTGGTGCAGGTGCTGCCGCCATCGCCTCGATGCAACTTCTACTCACCCTTGGAGCATGCAAAGAACAGATAACCATGGTAGACCGAAAAGGTGTAGTTCACGGGGGGAGAACAGATATAAACCTCTACAAGCAACTCTTTGCCAGAACCACAGATCGACGAACTCTCTCTGAAGCAATGGAAGGTGCGGATATATTTATCGGTCTCTCCGGCCCCAACCTGGTCACTCAGGCCATGATCAAGAGCATGGCAGAACGTCCCATCATCTTTGCTCTCTCAAATCCCGATCCGGAGATTCATCCACAACAGGCTCGTGATGCTCGATCAGACCTGATCATGGCTACCGGGCGCAGCGACCTTCCAAACCAGGTAAATAATGTTCTCTGCTTTCCATATATCTTTCGTGGCGCGCTGGATGCCAAGGCCACAACCATCAATACCGAGATGAAAGTTGCTGCCGTCAAGGCTCTGCAGCATCTCACCTGTGAACCAATCCTTGATGAGATGCGAGAGGCCTACCCAGATGAGGAGCTGCAGTATGGGCCAAACTACATTATTCCAAAACCACTGGATCCTCGACTACGAGGCTATGTCTCCACAGCGGTGAGGCGAGCAGCTATTGAGAGTGGGGTAGCTGGACAATCCGAGTTCTGATTTGCCAAAACCAAATCTAACAAATCCATTCGACTCTAATGCAGCTCGGTATGACCAGTGGTTTGAGCGCCATCAGACAACCTATCAACTAGAGCTGGCTGCCATTAAAGAGCTCTTGCCCACTCATGGCAAAGGCATTGAGATAGGTGCTGGAACCGGTCGCTTTATGGGGCCACTCGGAATAGAGAACGGCATTGAGCCCTCAGCCTCGATGCGTACTATCGCAGCAAAGCATGGGCTCGTATTACACGATGGGGTTGCAGAAGATCTGCCATTACCAGACAACAGCTACGACTATCTGCTTTTTATAACCGCTCTCTGTTTTGTCGACTCAGCATCACAGGCCCTATATGAGGCCTATCGAGTCCTGCGAGAAAATGGCACCTTAATCATTGGCATGATCGATAAGGCAAGCCACCTTGGAAAAGAGTACGAACGAAACAGGCATAACAGCATCTTTTATCAACATGCCTACTTCTACTCAGTTAAAGAGATAGTGGAGATAGCGCGTAAAACCGGATTCAGCCATTTTCAATATAGACAGGCTCTTTTCCCAAAAACCGGTCATACGGAATCATCCTCTGCCAAGGGCCATGGGGATGGTGCGTTTGTTGTTATCAGCGCCAGGAAGGCACCAAAAATGGCCTGAAAAATCTGGCTGTATTCAGTTGGCTATTTTATAGACGCACTGATCTCAATTGAGAGCTGTTTCAGCAGCTCACTCATACTCTTGACTGTCGCAGACTCTCCCGCAACATCAACTGGATCACTTATCAGAGAAGCAGATCGCATCAGCTCGCCCCGATCTCCTCCACCAATTTTCCAGTATGCATCCAGATAAATTCTCTGGTCTGGGAACCGCTCAAATCTGTCTATATAAACCTGTATTGCATATGCTGGTTGCTTGCCCTGTTTTGGCAATCTTTCCACCTTACTGTTTTCCAGTATCGCCTTTATATTCTCGAACAGGACCCTGGAAATATTCTCTTTTAGTGGCTCCCCCCATCGATTGTTCTCCGATAGATAGAGTTCGTTAAGCGCAATTCTGGACACCAGCTGCGGCCTATTCAGATATGATGGCAGAACCACAGGATGTATGCCAACTGAATACCCATCATCTTCCTTATCTGCCCGCTCAACAATATCAACAGCATCAAGAAGAAAGAAATGTGTTGTGGTTGGAGCAACAGTTGGTACAACTGAGCATCCAGCCAAGGTCCCAAAAAGAAAAGCAAACATTGCCAACCAAAGCAGGATGGAATTTACTTTTTTGTCTCTTGAATTATATCCAGTCATGGTGATGCGATTCCTCCCTGGCCATGAATTAAAACTTGCGGGTTTCTTTCAAGGTATTCAATAAAATCTCTCATTGAGCGGGCTGCAGCAGTTAACTCTGTTGTCATCTCATTTAGCTGATATTGCACCGGTGAGCCTGGGTCAAGAATATTGTTCATAAGTTTAATTGTTGTTTCGGTTTGCTGTAGCACAGAACGAATCATAGCGCTTGTTTTAACCACATCGCTTTCCATGCTTTTACTATTACTTCTCAATCTGATAGACAGTTCATCGAGTGAAGCAAGCGTATGTTGCAGAGAAGAGCCAACCGTTTGAATCTCACTGGAGTTTACCAGTCTGTTTGTGCCCTGTGCGGTTTCAAGCAACTCCTGTCCAATGTCTTCTATTGGTAGCCCCTGAATTTTTTTCAAAATAGCAGCAATGGCACTTACAACATCGTCAACTGTGGCTGATGATAACGTTGGTATTTCTGGATACTGTTCATTGTAACCTACAACATGAGCATTACTTTCTGGATCCAGCACCATATCTATAAACAGCTGCCCAGTCAGATAACTATCCACAGATAATCTGGCCCTTAATCCACTGTTCATGAGGAAGTCCATTGTTACCTCGGGCGAAGTCGAGCCATTCACCCGTACTATATTGGCAACTATTTCAGCATCAATATCCACCAGAACCGGAATCAGAATGGTGCTCTCCTTGCTATCGATCTCCATACGTATATCAGCAACAGAGCCGATTCTTATCCCCTTGAACTCTACGGGTGCGCCAATCTTTAACCCTCTGATTGACCTGTCGAAATAGGTCACATATGAGGTTTTTTTGGTGCCCCTCTGTCGAGATGCACTATCTTTGTTCTCATATAGAATGAACAGCCCTCCATCATCTGCAGGTGCTGATGTGTCTGCGCTATCTGGTGAATCAAAAGCAATACCGCCATAAAGTAACGTCTCAAGTGAATCAGTTTTTAACTGTAATCCATCAGCACTTAGGGTCAGTTTGGTTTCGCCAACATTCCAAAAGTAGCTGTTTTGATCAACCTTCCTGTGGTACGGAGAGCTGATAAATATATGTACCAAAATACTGTTGTCATCGGCAAGTTTGTAACTGAGAACATCACCCACATGAATGCCACGGAAATAGACTGGTGTGCCTGCCTCTATGGAGTTGAGATTTGCAGTTCTCAACACAAACTTGCGTCCTGATGTTTCAGCAGTTGAAATTGGTGGTTGCTCCAGCCCTGCAAACTCTTCCTGGGGAGATCCATCTCCAGGGATAAGTGCAATATACGATCCAGAGAAAAGCGTCCCCAAGGCTGAAACCTCACGCAGAGATATTTGTGGCCTGACAATCCAGAATTTGGCTCCGCTACCCAAGAATGACTTCGTCCCCTTATCCATTCTGGCCTCGACAATAACCTCTCTTTTATCGTCGCTAAACCTCACATGTTCAACAATACCAACCTCAATATTTTTGTATCGAATACGGGTTTTTCCTACCTCAAGCCCATCACCGTTTTGAAAGGTGATGGAAATTTCTGGCCCATACTCACTTATTGTTGTTACCGTCAACCAGCCCGCCATCAACACGACAATCAAAGGGATTACCCAGATAATCGAGAATCCGCGACGCCGCTCCAGCAATGCATCCGGAATATCATCAAATAATTTTTGTTTCTCTTCTTCTGTCATTATGCTCTGTTTCCTCTGCTCCAGATCAGCTTGG
The DNA here is from genome assembly GCF_982804495.1 of Candidatus Thiopontia autotrophica. NCBI lineage: Bacteria > Pseudomonadati > Pseudomonadota > Gammaproteobacteria > Candidatus Thiopontia > Candidatus Thiopontia autotrophica. Next base: position 30,744 of record NZ_CEYDPX010000002.1, read on the forward strand.
GATTAAAGCTCCATACAGCAAATCTGGAGGTGACAATAACCAGAGCAAAAAAAACAGCCCCCAAGCCAGCATGGACTGTGGCGAGGTAGCCCAAATCGACAAGTGCGACAAGAGTAGCGAGTACAAATATATCTACCATTGACCAGTGCCCAATACCTTCAATTATTCGATACATTCTGGTTCGCTCTATTCGTCTCCTGGTTGAAGAATAACCAACTGATATGAGCAGATAAGTTAATGTTAGCAGTTTCATCAACGGAACGACAATACTGGCAACAAAGATAACCACTGCCAGAAGATACATTTCCTCTTCAATAAGATGAGAGACACCGCTGATAATAGTATCCGGCTCTCCCCTGCCAAAACGCTTAACCGTTATAATTGGATAGATGTTGGCGAAAACATAAAAAACTGATGCTGTAACCACAAGTGTCCAGCTACGCAATAGTCCGGTCCGGATATTTGCACGCAGCGAAGTATCACAACGGGGACAAAAGGCGCCCTCTTTCCCATTATCTACCGAATCCAATCTTGTCACCCTGCCGCATACATGACACTGCACCAGTGAGTGCTGTAGTGCTGTAGGAGAATCATCCATCAGTTATTACCTGCCTTCAAAGATCCCCTCTCCAGGCTCCTCCAGATTTCATCCGGATTAATTGTTGTTCTGACTGCGGCCACAGAAAACATTACTCCTCCCAGGGCAAAAATGGCAACTCCAGGTGCAGCAGCAGAGATATCTTCAAGCCTTACAATGGATATCATGCTTCCAATAATGTACACACCAACCATTTCCCACTGCCCAACAAGAGTCAAGCTACGAAATATTTTTTTTGATTGCCATGCGACACGGCCCATACATAACGGCAATAACAGATAGACAAGCGCAGACAGATATAACAGTGGCGCGACAATACTGGTCAATAAAACCAGGATCGTCAGCCCCCACATCCCGTCATGATAGAGAGCCATTACCCCTGATAACAACGTGCTCTCATAAAGGTTTCCATTGGCCTGAATGGATATAACTGGAAACATATTGGCCACAATAAATAGTACCAGGCCAGATATGCCAAAAGCCAGGGTTCGATTTAGTGAGTCTTTCGTTGAGCGCTGCAGTACCGTTCCGCAGCGAGTGCAGCGCACCATGTGACCAACCGCCTCCCGAGTGTCCACCTTGTGAAGTAGATCACAGTTATGACATGCCACGAGATTAAACAAATTATCTGTGATCATTACTACCACATCATCCCGGCATCAAATGATATCTGCACACCTCTCTATAACACCGTAATTGCATAATCAGAGAGACGTGAACGCTCTCCCATCTGCAGCGTTACATGTCCACTATGAGCCCAATTTTTGAAGCGATCCACCGCATAAGTTAATCCTGAGCTGGTCTCTGTTAGATAAAGGGTATCTATCTGTGCCAGATTACCTATACAGATTATTTTCGTGCCGGGTCCAGCGCGAGTTATCAGTGCCTTCATCTGCTTGGAGGTAAGGTTTTGCGCCTCATCAATAATCAGATAACGATTAACGAAAGTACGACCACGCATAAAGTTCATTGAGCGTATCTTGATACGATGGTTAATAAGCTCCTGGGTGGCCTCACGCTCAAATTGAGAGCTCTTGTCATGCATGGTCAAAACTTCCATGTTATCCATCAGAGCACCCATCCAGGGAGCCATCTTCTCCTCCTCAGTCCCTGGAAGAAATCCTATATCCTCACCCAACGGAATGGTGATACGGGTCATTATTATTTCACTGTATAGATTCTGCTCCAGAATCTGCTCCAGGCCAGCCGCCAGCGTCAGCAGTGTCTTTCCTGTGCCTGCCGGCCCCAGCAGAGTAACAAAATCAAACTGAGGATCCATCAACAAATTTAGCGCATAGTTCTGCTCCCGATTTCTGGCCTGAATTCCCCAGATAGTATTGTGCTCCGAGCTATAGTTGTGCACCCGTTCCAACACTGCACTATCACCCTCTATGTCTCGAACAATATAGTCGTTACTCTCTGCCTCTGGATTAGCAAGAAACTCACCGATCTCCCAATCTGATACAGCCTCCCCCTTAACCCGGTAAAGTGAGTGGCCCTCCTCCTGCCAACTCTCTAGATCCTTGCCATGACTCTCCCAGAAACCTGCTGGAAGCTCATGAAAGCCTGTCTGCAACAGATCCACATCATCCAATACCTTGTCATTACGATAATCCTCACTCGGGACCCCAAGGATAGATGCCTTGATACGTAGATTTATATCTCGTGTCACCAGGCGCACATCGTTGACCTGACCCTGCAGGGCCATTACTGTGGCCAAAATACTGTTATCTGCTGTATTGCCTGGTAGTGACTCCGGCAGCTTGACACTGTCTGTGGATGTCTGAAAATAGAGGCGCCCAGATGACTGGTTTGGAAGGTTGCCAAGGCTGCCTGGCGGAAGCAGAGATACGCCCTGATCAATCTCATCAAGGGGGCTGTTCTCAACCAGTTCATCAATAAATCTACTTACTTGACGAACATTGCGTGCTATTTCCGAGACCCCTTTCTTGCCTCGATCCAACTCCTCAAGCACAACCATGGGGAGATACACATCATGCTCCTGAAAACGAAATAGTGAGGTCGGGTCGTGCATCAGGATATTTGTATCCAGCACAAAAAGTCGCGTTTCACTATCTGTTTTTTGAATCATCCACTCCCCCGGTTGGTGCATGTTGATACGATTGATAATACAGTTCTATCAGCTAATTACCATTAAATTTCTGTTAAATTTACAACGAATTGAGACAGGGAAACTATGAGTGAGGATGCGTATAATCAGATACATGAATCTTCCTGACAGAGAACCGCATTGGGTTACTGAAAACCGGCTTTCACTGCTTAATCCCGACAACCAAATGCGTAGACATCTTGTTCACTCCGGGTCTCTAACCAGAAAAATTGTCCAATCCTGTAGCAGTCAGTTTAGAGTGGATGTGGTCATGCAAAAGTTCTCTGCAATAAACCATAGTGAAAGGCAGCTGCTGGGGTTGCGAAGTGGCTCAACCGCCAATGTGAGATCCGTCCTTCTATACTGTGGTGAACATCCCTGGGTATTTGCCCATACCGTGATACCACACTATGCTCTTAAACGGTCTCTGCGCCGACTTACTCAGCTTGGAAACCGCTCGTTGGGTGCCGTACTCCACTCATCCAGGGTTATGGAGCGCTCAACAGTTGAATATGCGGAACTTCTTCCCCAACACCTTCTGTTTCAAGAGGCGGCCGAATGTTTGAACAGAAAACCTGCTTCATTATGGGGACGGCGTATCCTCTATCAGATTGATGGAGATCCCCTGCTGGTCAATGAGATCTTTCTGCCCAGATTCCCAAACTAACGGGCTATGTAGCCTCTTTTTTACGAGGTCTCTTCCACCCTTTTATGGTTACCTGTTTAGCTCTGCTCAGGGTTAACTGGCTCTCGGGGACAGACTTCACAATAGTAGATCCTGCACCAATAGTTGCTCCATCACCCACCTCAACCGGCGCAACCAACTGTGTGTCTGACCCTACAAATACATCATCCCCTATAACTGTTTGATGTTTGTTGGCACCATCATAATTACAGGTAATCACACCGGCACCAATATTTACCCGTGCCCCGATTGTGCTGTCTCCAACATAAGAGAGGTGGTTGATCTTTGATCCCTCGGCAACCTGTGCATTTTTCAGCTCTACAAAATTACCTACATGGGCTGCTGCAGTTAATTTGGTTCCAGGACGTATTCTTGCAAATGGTCCAATTCTGCAGTTGGGGCCAATCTCGGCAGAATCAATAACAGAGTTTGGTAACACCACCGTGCCCGCCTCAACCACTGCATCCTTGATATGACAGTTAGCTCCAATTTCTACCCCTGCACCCAATATAACGTTACCCTGAAAAATTACATTTGCATCAATAGTTACATCTTGAGCAGCATCAAGTCTGCCGCGCAGATCAAATCTAGATGGATCAATCAGAGTTACGCCTTGTTGCATCAGCTGCTCTGCCTGTTTACGCTGGTAAAATCGCTCCAGATAAGAGAGTTGCTGTCGATCATTTACCCCCTGCACCTCCTCTACAGTTGATGGAGAGGAGGTTTTGATCTCAACCCCATCTCTAACTGCCAACTCAACAACATCTGTCAGATAAAACTCACCCTGCGCATTATCGCTATCCAGTGCATCAATCCAGATTTTTAGCCTCTCTGCCGAAACCGCAAGAATTCCTGTATTGATCTCATGAATATCAAGCTCATCTTCTGAGGCATCTTTCTGTTCCACAATACGTTCCACAGCACCAACCGTGTTACGAACAATTCGTCCATATCCTGTGGGGTCATCCATGGAGACAGTCAACAGAGAGAAGCCGCTCTCTGCAGACTGTCCAAGCAAACTGTGCAGCGTCTCAGGCTCTATAAGCGGAACATCTCCATACAACACCAAAACTGTTTGCCCGGGCTGAATATTGGGCAGGGCCTGCTCAACAGCATGTCCAGTACCAAGTTGTTCGGATTGATGCACCCAGTTGATATCCAGATGGGAGAGCCTCTCCTTTACCAGGTCACCGCCATGACCATATACAACATTTATTGAATCCGGATTCATTGATGCGGCACTAGCCACAACATGTTCAAGCAGTGGTCTACCTGCAATTGAGTGCAATACCTTGGGGAGTGATGAACGCATCCGCGTGCCCTGGCCTGCAGCCAGCACAATAACAGCAGGGTTGGATGCCATCTCTCTCATATTGAATCAGAATCGTAGGTGACATAAACAGCCACTACAATATTCTCTCTCTTCTGTTAATTGAATTGGCCGATAGCCTGTCGGCAGTGTACAAGAAGATACTCTGTTTTGCAGTATCTCGGCAATCAGGATACCCCTGAGCGCTTACGTAAGCGATCTATCGCCTGTAGCTGAGCTGCTGCCTGAATAAGCTCTGCCTGTGCGGCAGCATAATCCATAGTTGCCTGCTTATCCTCCATGGCTGCCTCGGCACGCTGCTTGGCCTCTAGTGCTGCAGCTTCATCAAGATCTGCTGCACGAATTGCGGTATCTGCCAAAACTGTCACAACATGAGGTTGCACCTCTAGCATTCCGCCAGAGATAAAGAAATCGATCTCTTCTCCCCCTCCCTGCTGAACTCGCACCTCACCGGCTTTCATGCGAGTAAGCATTGGGGCATGGCGAGGGGCAATACCAACCTCACCCATCTCTGCAGGAGCATAGACCATCTCCGCAACACCAGAGAAGATCTCCTTCTCTGCACTTACGATATCCACATGTACGGTCATGCTCATGATGCTGTTCCTGTCTCTCTCTAACCTTAAATGGTCTTGGCCTTCTCGACTGCCTCATCGATTGAGCCAACCATATAAAATGCCTGCTCTGGCAGGTGATCATACTCGCCAGCGACAATTGCCTTGAAGCCAGAGATCGTATCACTTAATGAAACATACTTGCCTGGAGTTCCAGTAAAGACCTCTGCCACAAAGAATGGCTGAGAGAGGAAACGCTGGATCTTACGTGCGCGGTTTACTGTCTGCTTATCCTCTTCAGATAGCTCATCCATACCCAGAATTGCAATAATATCCTTCAACTCCTTATAGCGTTGAAGTGTGGTCTGTACGCTACGCGCAACATTGTAGTGCTCCTCACCAACAATATGTGGATCAAGCTGACGACTGGTAGAGTCCAGCGGATCTACTGCCGGGTAAATACCAAGCTCAGCAACCTGTCTGGAGAGTACAACCGTTGCATCAAGGTGGGCAAATGTTGTTGCTGGAGATGGATCGGTCAGATCATCCGCGGGCACATAAACTGCCTGAATTGAGGTAATGGAACCTGTCTTGGTTGAGGTGATTCGCTCCTGTAAAGCTCCCATCTCCTCAGCAAGTGTTGGCTGGTATCCTACCGCAGACGGCATACGTCCCAACAGTGCGGATACCTCTGTTCCAGCCAGGGTATAACGGTAGATGTTATCGATAAAGAGCAGCACATCACGCCCCTCATCACGGAAGGCCTCTGCCATAGTCAGGCCAGTCAGGGCCACACGCAGACGGTTACCAGGAGGCTCATTCATCTGACCATAAACCAGCGATACCTTGTCAAGAACGCCGCCCTCGGTCATCTCATGGTAAAAATCATTACCCTCACGAGTTCGCTCACCAACACCTGCAAATACAGAGTATCCGCTATGCTCAATCGCAATATTACGGATAAGCTCCATCATGTTAACTGTCTTACCTACACCGGCACCGCCAAATAGTCCTACCTTGCCACCCTTGGCGAAAGGACATACCAGATCGATTACCTTAATACCGGTCTCGAGGATCTCTGCTGCCGCAGAGAGTTCGTCAAAAGCTGGGGCCTTACGATGAATTGGCATCCGTATCTCTTCACCAATCTCTCCTTTTTCATCAATTGGATCACCCAGAACATTCATGATACGCCCGAGTGTTTTGGTACCAACAGGAACCTGAATTGGCGCCCCTGTTCCAGTTACCGATAGCCCGCGCTTCAATCCATCAGTGGTACCCATCGCAATGGCACGCACGACTCCGTCACCAATCTGCTGCTGAACCTCAAGCGTCAAACCTGGCTCATCCACGGTCAGTGCATCAAAAATCTTCGGCATAGATTCCTGAGGAAACTCTACGTCTACCACTGCACCGATGATCTGAACAATAGATCCTGACATCTCTCTAATCCTCTTTATTAATATTCAAAATATTCTATACAACCAACTAAACTGCTGCTGCTCCGCCTACAATATCTGCAAGTTCTGCAGTAATCGCTGTCTGTCTAGCCTTGTTATAGACCAGCTCCAGATCATTGATCAAATCTCCAGCATTATCTGTTGCACTCTTCATCGCAACCATACGAGCGGACTGCTCACATGCAATATTCTCCACCACACCCTGATAGATAATCGATTCAACATAACGCTGCAATAGCGTATCCATTACCACTTTTGCATCAGGTTCATAAATATAGTCCCAGTGGTGGCTGTACTCTTCACTCTCGTCATGCTGTATTGGTAATACCTGACGAACCGTTGGCTTCTGGGTCATGGTGTTTACAAACTGGTTGTAGACAATATGAAGCTGATCAATACGGCCCTCATCAAATGCATCGAGCATCACTTTTATTGAGCCAATCAGGCTCGATATCTCAGGCTGATCACCTAACTGGCATGATTCGGAGACCAGATTGCCTCCCATTCTCCCCAGAAAACCGAGGGCCTTGCTGCCAAGTGCGGTGTAATCAATCTCAATACCCTGCTCACTCTTCTCCTTGATGGCCTTAACAGCCTCACGGAACATATTCACATTCAGTCCGCCACACAAGCCTCGATCCGATGAGATTATGACGAAACCTACTCGCTTTACCTCTCTCTCTGTCAGATAGCCGTGGTGATACTCCGGATGTGCATTGGCAAGATGGCTAACAACTGCTGCAATTTTGTCACTATAGGGGCGAGATGCTTCCATTCGATCCTGCGCCTTGCGCATCTTGCTTGCAGCGACCATCTCCATGGCGCTAGTGATCTTTTGCGTACTCTTGACGCTCTTGATCTTTTCTCGAATTTCCTTACCTACTGCCATGAGATAAAAATACCCTTACCAGCTGTGATTTGTCTTGAAGTCATCAATTGCGGCACGCAATGATGATTCGATTGAGTCGTTGTAGTCACCAGACTCATTGATGGTATCAAGCAGCTCAGACTGCGAGCTCTTCATGTAAGACTGTAGCGCCTCTTCAAAATCAACAATCTTGGACGGGTCAATATCATCCAGATAACCCTCATTCGCTGCAAACAGTGAAGTTGCCAACTCTGCAACCTTCATTGGCTCATACTGCTTCTGCTTCATTAGCTCGGTAACACGCTGACCACGCTCAATCTGCTTACGAGTAGCCTCATCAAGATCGGATGCAAACTGGGCAAATGCTGCCAGCTCACGATACTGCGCCAGATCAAGACGGACGCCACCACCAAGCTTTTTAATGATTTTGGTCTGTGCTGCACCACCCACACGAGATACCGAAAGACCTGCATTGATTGCTGGACGTATGCCTGAGTTAAACAGATCGGTTTCGAGGAAGATCTGTCCATCTGTAATCGAAATAACATTGGTTGGTACAAAGGCAGATACATCGCCCGCCTGAGTCTCAATAATTGGCAACGCCGTTAGTGAACCGGTCTGCCCGGTTACTGCACCATTGGTGCGCTTGCTTACCTCATCCTCATTAATGCGTGATGCACGCTCCAACAGACGAGAGTGAAGATAGAAAACATCACCAGGATAGGCCTCACGACCCGGCGGACGACGCAGCAACAGTGAAACCTGACGATATGCCCATGCCTGCTTGGTCAGGTCATCATAAACAATCAGTGCATCCTCACCCTTGTCACGAAAGTACTCTCCCATGGTGCAGCCTGAATAGGGCGCGATGTACTGCATTGCAGCAGAATCAGATGCTGCCGCTGCCACAATAATCGTGTGCTCCAGTGCATCATGCTCTTCCAGCCTGCGTACAACCTCGGCAATTGATGATGCCTTTTGTCCCACCGCAACATAGATACATTTAACACCGGTTCCCTTCTGGTTGATGATTGCATCCACTGCCACAGCCGTCTTTCCAGTCTGACGATCACCAATAATCAACTCGCGCTGACCACGGCCAATTGGAACCATTGCGTCAACCGCTTTAAGTCCTGTCTGTACTGGTTGATCGACTGATTTACGTGCAATTACACCTGGTGCAATCTTCTCGATAGGCTGAGTCTCACTTGCCTCAATGGGGCCTTTCCCATCCAGCGGATTACCCAGTGAATCGACAACTCGTCCCAACAGCGCCTCACCAACAGGAACCTCAAGAATCTTGCCGGTACAGCGAACTGTGTCGCCCTCTGAAATATGTTCGTATGAACCTAGAATTACTGCACCAACTGAATCTCTCTCAAGGTTCAGTGCCATGCCATAAGTATTTCCCGGAAACTCGATCATCTCGCCCTGCATGGCATCACTAAGGCCGTGCAAGCGCACCACGCCATCTGCCAAACTGACTACCGTTCCCTCTGTACGGGCCTCGGCAAGCGGCTCAAAGCTCTCGATTTTCTTCCGGATCAGTTCGCTGACTTCAGAAGGGTTGAGTTGCATGATTACTCCTTAAAACAGTACGTAAAATTAAATTATCTGAACTGATGGTTAGCCATGCAGTTCATTTGAAAGTTGGTTCATTCTGCCGCGCAGTGATGAATCAATCACCTGATCACCTACACGAACAATGACTCCCCCAATTAGAGATTGATCAACCTTTGTGGTCATCTGGATCTCTTTACCCATTTTATCTTTTATTGCTGATGCTATTGCATCCTCTGATGCCGCATCCAACGAATAAGCCGAAATTACCTCAACGTCCAGACTATTTTCATCTGCTGCCTTAAGCTGATGAAAAAGGGTAGAGATCTCTGGCGCATAACCAAGTCGCCCATTCTCTTGTAGAACCTTGACGAAATTCTCAGTTGTGCCCGAAAATGTGTCGCTATCAATACCAATTACCAGATCCGTTAGTTGCTGACCAGGTACTCTTGGATCATTCAATCGCGTTGCAACGGCAGAATCACTAACAATCATTGAAAGTAGCTCGGTGGCACCGGCCCACTCTTCAATCCGATTTTCCTGACGTGCCTGCGCATAGGCAGCCTCTGCATAGGGTCGAGCAACTGTTGTTCTCTCTTCCATTTCCTGTAGCCTCTACAGCTTGGCGCTCAACTCAGCGAGGATCTGCTGGTGATCAGACTCATTCACCTCACGCTGAAGAATCTGTGATGCGCCTGCCAGGGCCAGGGCCGAGACGTCTGCTCGCAATTTCTCACGGGCACTGTTTATCTCCTGCTCAATAGTGGAGTGTGCTGATTCAATAATGCGGTCCGCTTCATCGGTCGCCTTTCCTTTTGACTCCTCAACCACCTCACTGGCACGCTGCTGCGCTCGACCGATAATCTGGCCGGCCTCATCGTGCGCCTCTCTAATAACCTCTGTCGCACGTTGTTCAGAAAGCTCATGCTCACGATGACCTCGCTCTGCTGCAGCCAACCCGTCAGCTATCTGTTTTTTACGCTCATCCAGAGCCGCCATCAAAGGAGGCCAAACGTACTTCATTACAAAAAGTACGAACAGGAAAAATGCGATCGACTGTCCGATCAGTGTGGCATTGATATTCATAGCCTATTCCCGAGTTTATCCAGCGATTTATCCTGCGACAGCAAACAGTACATAAAGTGCCAAACCAACAGCAATCATTGGTACCGCATCAACAAGGCCCATTACGATGAAGAACTGAGTACGCAACATTGGAATTAGCTCTGGCTGTCTGGCTGCGCCCTCAAGAAAGCGTCCGCCCAGAATACCGATACCTACCGCTGCACCCAACGCGCCCAGACCCATCATTAGACCACCCGCGATGAACATTAGTGCTTGTTCCATTTTTTTCTCCTAGTAATAAAATAAATTCAAAATCTTAATGCTCGTGATGAGCCATCTCCATATAGACAATCGTCAACGTCATGAAGATAAATGCCTGCAAGGTAATGATAAGAATATGGAAAATTGCCCATCCCAACTGTAGCAATCCACCAAATCCGCCCAGTATCCAACCACCACCATACATCAATGCAATCAAAATAAAGATAGTCTCTCCAGCATACATATTTCCGAACAGTCGCAGAGCCAGTGAAACAGGTTTGGATATCAGAGAGATGCCTTCAAGAACCAGATTGGCAGGGAGCCCCCACTTGCCAAATGGCTGGAACGCAAGCTCACCGAGAAAGCCCCCCAACCCCTTGTTTTTAATGCTGTAATAAATCATCAGATAGAATACTGACAGAGCCATACCGAAAGTGATATTGGGATCTGTAGTAGGCACAACCTTGAAATAGACATGGTGAGGGTCCATGCTCAACGCATATTCACCAAACAGGCCAGCTATCATCGGCAACCAGTCTACTGCCACCAGATCCATAAGATTCATCAGGAAGACCCAGCAAAAAATTGTAAGTGCCAGAGGTGCAACCAGACTATTTTTTGCGCTAAATGACTCTTTTACACTGTTATCGACAAACTCGACAATCCATTCAACAAAATTCTGTAATCCACCAGGAATGCCTGCTGTTGCCTGCCTGGCAGCAGCACGAAAGAGGAGAAAGAAGAGTAACGCAAGCGCAACTGACCATGCCAGGGAATCGACATGAAATGCCCAGAAACCCATCTGCTTAATGTCAGCAGCACTATGGGCAAATCCCCAATGGCCATCGTAGTGACCGAACGTGAGATTCGTCAAGTGGTGCTTTATGTACTGACCTGAGGTAATTGCTGCTTCTGATGACATCTATAAATTATTAATTATTTGTTCTTTAATTTTTTTATATCACGGGACTCATTGTAGCCGCTTCCGATAAGTAGCGCCAACTGTCCTGCAATGAACCCTGTGATTAGAGCTACCGGCTCCAACTCCAAACTCACCATTCCAAACACAAACAGGGCAGAGACCAAAACAAAACGCTCTACCGCGGTCATGTAAAGCGATATCACCGTCCTGCGAGCACTCTGCTCTGAATCATGGCCGACACCACTCCGGGAACTGTTTTTTTCTTCCCGTTTGAGCCGCCACAACAACCAGGCCATATTGGCAACAGACACTGTACCGCCGTATAGAATAGGCAACGCCGAGTCAGCTCTCCATGCCCATTCAGCCAACAGCGCCAAAAAGGCGACAAAAACAGCCTGAAGAAGCAGAACCCCCAACCTTCCAACTGGCGGTATTATAGAAATCATAAATAGGCTGGTCAATTAGAATATTGAGAAAAGTAACTATTTTATATGTTCAAGAATGCCATCCAGCTCATCCAGGGAGTTGTACTGAATGGTCAATTTTCCCCGCCCTTTACCACTCTGATGAATGGTAACCGATGCGCCGAGTGTTTCTGAAAGCCTCGTCTGCAGGTGTCTGACGTTGGGATCAACCTCTTCGACTACTCTTCTCTTCGGGGGGTTCAGCATCTTGCGGACAAGTTTTTCTGCCTCCCTGACCGAGAGCCCCAACAGGATTACCTGTTTGGCTGCCTCGCTCTGCTGTTCACCCTCCAGTGCAAGCAAGGCGCGGGCATGCCCCATCTCCAGCTTGCCCTTCTCCAGTAACTGTCCCACCTCTGCATTAAGGTTCAGCAGGCGCAACATATTGGTTACCGAGGTACGAGAGCGGCCTACTGCATCTGCCGCCTTCTGCTGAGTTAGCCCAAACTCCTTGATCAACCTCTGCAGTGCAACGGCCTCCTCAATAGGGTTTAGATCTTCTCGCTGAATGTTCTCAATCAGCGCCATCGCCATGGCTGCCTGATCTGAAATTTGTTTGATAACCACCGGAATCTCTTGAAGTCCCGCCAATTGTGCAGCCCGCCAGCGTCGCTCACCAGCAATAATCTCATAGCGCCCTTCACCGATGGAGCGCACAACAATCGGCTGAATAACGCCCTGTGCACGAATAGAGCTGGACAGCTCTTCCAGGGCGTCCTGGTTAATCTCTCGTCGTGGCTGATACTGTCCGCGCTGCAGCAGATCGACAGGCAGGGTTTTCAGGGATGTTACTGGTGGCAATGAGCTGGGTGCCTGACCTTGTGCAGTAGATCCTCCCGTTGACACACTGGTCGATCCTGAGGGATCGACCGGCACCTTCGGCACCTTAGCTGCCCCAAGAAGTGAATCCAACCCTCGTCCCAACCCCCCTTTTCTTACAGACATCACTCATCAACTCCATTTTCAGACTGTTTAACTTCCTTCTCTGCGCGCTCCAGGATCTCTGCCGCCAGGTCGACATACGCATAGGCTCCTCGAGAAGACGGCGCATAGTGGATTATGGGCCTGCCATAACTGGGTGCCTCCGCCAGTGTTACATTTCTCGGAATCACCGTCTCATAAACCTGATCACCAAAATGGGACATCAACTGCTCCGAGACCTCTACCGAAAGACGGTTTCTTGCATCATACATGGTACGAACGATACCCTGCAGCCTCAGGCCAGGATTTTGGGTCTCTTGTACTCTCCCCATCGTCTCCATCAGTGCAGTCAGCCCCTCCAGCGCATAATATTCACATTGCAGAGGCACAATCACCCCATGTGATGCAACAAATGCGTTCAAAGTCAAAATGTTCAGAGTTGGTGGGCAGTCAATAAGGACATAACTATATTCGGTTGATACCTCTTGAAGTGCCGTTGAAAGGCGCTGGAAACGGTCCTCCACCGCCATAAGCTCAACCTCTGCGGCTGTCAATTCACTATTGGCCGCCAGCAGATCATAGCCCGCTCCATCTGTTTTCTGAATCGCCTCCTGGATGGACACATCACCCAACAACACATCCACACCGCTCCACTCCACAAACTGCTTGTCAATGCCGCTGCCCGTAGTCGCATTACCCTGTGGATCCAGATCGATCAGCAATACCTTCTCTTCAAAATAGCCAAGAGCAGACGCAAGGTTGACTGCCGTAGTGGTCTTGCCTACTCCCCCTTTCTGGTTTGCTATTGCGTAAATCTTGCTCATTCACTCTTCTCTGTAAATTATATCGCTGCAACTTGTCGTGATCTCAGCAGTTACTGCCTGCTGCAAACAACCATGTGCCTCTCTGCATGGATGCCCGGCACCTTAACCGGAACCGCCTGCTCCAACTCAAAACCACTGATCACCTCACCACCCTCCTCTTCAGGCCATTTTCCTTTCATTGCAACAGCTCTTCCACCAGCTTTCAGTAGAGGTAACGATGTCACAAGAAAATTGCTCAATGAGGTAAATGCTCTAGAGACAACTGTATCAAATGGCTGGCCCTCAACAATATCTTCAACTCGAGAGTGTACAACAGATGCGTTTGACAAGCCCAGCTCAAGAATTGCCTGCTGGATAAAACGGCTCTTTTTAATGTTGCTATCCACCATAACCACCTCCATATCAGGATGCATTATCGCGATGGGAATACCCGGAAGGCCTGCCCCGCTTCCCAGATCGACAATGCGCTTGCCCGATAAAAAAGGGATAACGGAAAAGCTGTCAAGAATATGGTGGGTCACCATCTTTGCGGGATCACGAATAGCAGTCAGGTTATATACTCTGTTCCATCGTGTCAGCAGTTGTAGATAGCGCTCAATCTGCTGTTGGTCACTGGCTGTCAGATCAACACCCATCTCTTCTGCTGCTACAGCCATCTGGCTGTAACTCACGTAGCAGCCCTCTTTTGGAGGTCTCGTTTTTTTAGATGAACACGTAACAGAGAGAGTGCAGCTGGCGTCATTCCTGGAATTCTTCCGGCCTGACCCAGGGTTTCTGGAGACTGTTTCTCCAGCTTCTCTTGAATCTCAATGGAGAGCCCTGAGACCTGTCGATAATCCAGTGAGTCAGGCAGCCTCATCTCCTCATGACGCCTGTTCTTCTCAATCTCCTGCTGCTGACGTTCAATATAGCCCGCATATTTGGCCTGAATCTCCACCTGCTCTATCACAGCTTGATCCAGCCCCGGGTCATCCACTCCATCCATGCTCACAAGTTCACGATAACCAACTTTGGGGCGACTCAGTAGGTCCATAAGGCTATGTTCACGGCGCATCTTATCTCCCAGCACTCGTATCGCCTCACTCTCTGTCACTGTTTGAGGGCGAACCCAGCTCTCTCGTAATCGTTGCTGCTCGTTCGCAATTAAATCCCTTTTTTGCCGAAAAGCATCCCATCGTTGGTTATCAACCATACCTAATTCACGCCCCTGTTCTGTCAGCCGCAGATCAGCATTGTCTTCTCGCAACAACAGCCTGTACTCCGCCCTGCTGGTAAACATGCGATATGGCTCATTGGTGCCACGGGTAATCAGGTCATCAATCAAAACCCCGATATATGACTCCTCACGCCTGGGAGACCATGCCTCCCGGTTTTGTGCCCTCCGTGCAGCATTACACCCCGCCACCAGCCCCTGGGCAGCGGCCTCTTCATATCCGGTTGTACCATTAATCTGACCAGCAAAGAACAGTCCATGCAGGGCTTTGGTCTCCAGTGACGGTCTCAGATCACGTGGATCAAAAAAGTCATACTCTATGGCATAACCTGGCCGTGTGATGTGCGCCTTTTCAAGGCCTCTTATAGAGCGAACAAGGTCAAGCTGAATATCAAAAGGCAGACTGGTTGAGATTCCATTGGGATATACCTCATGGGTGTTGAGCCCCTCAGGCTCTACAAAGATCTGATGTGATTCTCGCTCCGAGAAACGGACCACTTTATCCTCAACAGATGGACAGTAGCGTGGGCCAACTCCCTCAATTACTCCGCTGTACATGGGGGATCGATCCAATCCACCACGAATGATTTCATGTGTCCGCTCATTGGTATGTGTTATCCAGCATGAAATCTGTTGGGGATGCTCCGAAAGATCTCCCAGATAGGAGAATACCGGCAGCGGCTTATCGCCTGGCTGCTCATCAAGCAGTCCATAGTCAATAGTACGTCCGTCAATACGGGGCGGGGTACCGGTTTTTAGTCGCCGCGCCCTAAATGGTAGCTCACGCAATCTCTCTGCAAGCTTGAATGATGGAGGATCACCCATGCGTCCACCAGACATATTGGAGAGCCCCACATGGATTACCCCATTCAGAAAAGTGCCTGCAGTCAGCACAACAGATGGTGCAGAAAAACGTATCCCCGCTTGACTCTCTACCCCAACAACACAATCACCATCAAGCAACAGGTCATCAACCGACTGTTGAAAAATTGTCAGATTGGGCTGGTTTTCAAGAGCACCCCTTACCGCCTGTTTATATAATTGGCGATCTGCCTGAGCCCTGGTTGCCTGTACAGCAGCCCCTTTACTGCGGTTGAGAGTGCGGAACTGAATGCCAGAACGATCTGCAGCATGCGCCATAAAACCACCAAGCGCATCCACCTCCTTGACCAGATGCCCTTTACCAATCCCACCAATTGCCGGATTGCAGCTCATCTGCCCCAGAGTCTCTATGTTGTGAGTCAATAGCAGCGTGCGTACACCCATGCGGGCTGCCGCCAGCGCGGCCTCAGTGCCGGCATGGCCGCCGCCAATAATGATGACATCAAACTTATCTGGATAATCCATCAGGGAATTATATCAACTAGGTGTCGGCCGAATATCTGATCTGGTACCAGAGCATGCCGCCCCACTCATGGAGAAAAGTTACGTTTTTACTCAGTGCACCAGCACTTGGGCGCCACATCCCAAAACCATGATCCATCTTCCCTTTGGTG
This sequence comes from Candidatus Thiopontia autotrophica, assembly GCF_982804495.1. Taxonomy (NCBI): domain Bacteria; kingdom Pseudomonadati; phylum Pseudomonadota; class Gammaproteobacteria; genus Candidatus Thiopontia; species Candidatus Thiopontia autotrophica. The sequence continues at coordinate 47,075 of NZ_CEYDPX010000002.1, forward strand.
GTAAAGGCCGTTGGTGCCGGTATTATGGTCATCCCCTCCATCTCCGGAGAGCTCTGGAAAACCCGCAGTGCACGCGGCAAATGGGATGCATGGGTTACCAATACCACTGTAGAGACCCCCTTCTGCCTAAGAACAGGAGGAACAAAACGGGCATGCTCCCAGGTATTAATGCTCTTGTTCTCCTGCCAGACATCAGCGATCGCAAAGTCATCCCTAAGACTATCGGCCATCAGTTGCGATTCCGGGGCAGCCTCGTTCAGAGGCGTACCACCAGTAACAAGAATTGGAAGTGCAGTCTGCCTGTGCAGATAGGCCCCATATCGCAACCTTGCCAAGGTTGATGTCCCCACCACATCACGACCAAATTCAGGTGCTGCAGTATAGCGTCCGCCTCCCAAAACAACGATGGCCGCCAACTGGCCTCTCTCCAACACTGGCATCTCCTGTAGGGGAGAAATAGTCTCTAGTTGCTCTGCCAACTTAAACATCATCCACGGCGTGCTGAACAGATAGAGCGCGCTGGTTGCCGCCCATATTAATGTTGTGGCAAATCGTCGTCTCCTTGAGGCAACCAATAGTGCCAACATAAGTACCAGCAGCACTCCCCCCGGCGGCATTAACCAGGCTTCAATCAATCTTATTGTCTCGGTCATCTATGTTTCATCACTCTTTTTACATTCATTGCTCTTACAGCGCCATTTTTATACAATGGTCGGCCGCTTCGATAAATTATCAGCTATCTTATGAAAAAAATTGCGCTCCCAGTTATCCTGCTATTGGCTATATCGGCCCCTCTTACAACCGCATGGTCTGCGGAGGATATACTGGATTTAGACGAGGTAACAGTAAATGATCCTCTGGAAGGGTATAACAGAGCCATGTTTGGGTTTAATGAGGCCCTGGACGAGAATATTCTGAAACCAGTTGCAGAGGGGTACCATGACCTATTTCCTGATCCTGTTGAGCGTGGCATCAGCAACTTCTTCAGCAATCTGCACGAGCCATTCAACATTCTTAATAATCTGCTTCAGTTCAAACTGGGAGATGCCGCATCCGACACAGTACGCTTTGGTATCAACACAACCATAGGAATTGCCGGACTGTTTGACGTTGCTACCGCGGCAGGCCTCACAAAGCATGACGAGGATCTGGGGCAGACACTTGCAGTATGGGGTGTTGGTAGTGGGCCATACTTTGTAATCCCTATCCTGGGCCCAAGCACAATACGTGATGCTTTTGGAACAGGTACGGAGATGTGGATCGGAAATACCGTAGAGGTTGATGACACCCAAATCTTCAAGCTCACTGACGAGATAGACTCAAAAGGGACAAGAAACACTCTGTTTGTTACCAAGGCAATCAGTACCCGTGCAGATCTACAGGGCACGAAAGAGATTATTGACGATGCAAGCTTTGATCCCTATGCCTTCATGCGTGACTCCTACCTGCAGAAACGTGAAGATCTGATCTTTGATGGCAATGCTCCGCTTCCTGAGCTTCCAGAAGACTTTTAATAAATCTTTACAGGATATCGAGCACCATCTCTGGTGGGCGGCCTACAGCAGCCTTGCCATCGTTAACAACAATAGGGCGCTCAATTACTCTGGGGAAGGCAACCATCTTTTCGATCTGTTGTGAACGGCTTAGCCCTGGCTGATCCAGACCAGACTCCTTATACTCTGTCTCTCTTTTGCGCATCAATGCCTCTGGCTCCAGCCCCAACATATTGAGAATATTATCCAGCTCATCTACTGTGGGCGGAGTATTCATATACTCCACGATCTCAGGCTCAATACTCTTATTTTTGATCAACTCCAGGGTCTGACGACACTTGGAGCATTTTGGGTTATGGTAAATTTTCACACTCATCAGCTGTTGATTCCTTATCTAAGGAAGCTCTGATTAAGTCACTTCGTTACCCAATCAGCTCTCCATCACAAATTATCCTATGGGGGAATGGTTATGGTTCAGTATGTTACAACAATACCTATAGAGCCTTTCCCCAGGCCCCCATCCTATTAACCCGCATTTCTCACTCACAAAAACCGTGTAATTATGTCAAGAATTGAAATGTTTTGCCCAAAAAAAACCCCAGCCATTCGGCTGGGGCAAATGTCGCACCTATGGGCGACTTGGGAGGTTATTTGCCCGTATTGGTGAACTCTGGATATGCCTCCAGAC